>CALQCV020000090.1 GCA_943329165.2 Candidatus Nitrotoga sp. CP45
CTTCTTCATATGATTGGCTATGACTTTAACCAATGCATTTTTCATTTCGCCATCTTCCCAACTGTTAGCTACATCAATCATATACTTGATGTTATTTCCATAAAAACGATATTTCGGGTTTTTTTGAGGATAGGCTAATCTTTCCGGTTTTAGATGAATTACATCTCTGGTCGGAATTGGATAAGGAGAATCAACATCCAATTTAAAATCGGACATGATAAAAATCTGATCCCATAATTTGTGCTGAAAATCAGGGACATCCCGCAAGTGTGGGTTTAGACTTCCCATGACTTGAATGATGTATTTTGCTGCTTGATTGCGCTTTTCCTTGTCTTCAATAACCGTGGCCTGATCAATCAGTTTTTGCAAATGGCGTCCATATTCCGGAATGATTAAATGCGGCCGTTCTCCATTATATTCCAAATGATGGACTACCTCGTTTGCATTTTCTTTTATATATTTTTCTGGCATTATAATGATATTATTCCTTCAATAGTAGATACTTCTATGTACTTTTCAATAACATGTTCCGGACTTTCCATCATCACGTTTATTGAAACACTCGTATATTTTGCGGTTTTTGATTGTTTGGTATGAATTACAGCTCCTATATTATCAAAAGCATTTTCAACTTCTTCAATTTTTTTGGGGCTTGTTGGCAAAATAAATTTATATAAATATTCACTAGGCCATGCCGAAGTATTACTCAGTTCTTCCTTTAATCTGATATAAAATTCTTCTGTCTTCTTATCCATTTTTAAACAAAATAAAAACAAATATACAGTATTGATTTTAGAATTTAGAATTGGATTCTATGATTTCAAAAAAATAATTTTTATTACTAAAAATAATTCCCAATTCGCTTTACATATTCTAATTAGTTTCAATAAATTTGAGCCTTATTTCAAAAATCTTGGAAAAAGAAATTATAGTCATTATCGGTGGTCCAGGAACTGGAAAAACAACAATCATCGACGGATTAGTATCCAAAGGACATTGTTGTTATCCGGAAATTTCACGCGAAATAACGTTAGAAGCAAAAAAACAAGGAATAGAACAATTGTTTCTTGAAAAACCATTGCTATTTAGCGAATTACTTTTAGAAGGAAGAAAAAAACAATACAACAGCGCAATTGCCGAACCACATCCTAAGGTTTTTATCGATCGTGGCATTCCGGATGTTCTGGCTTATATGCATTACATTGGCGACAGTTATCCTGCCTTTTTTGATGAAGCTTGCAGAGAACACAAATATTCCAAAATTTTCATACTTCCGCCTTGGGAAGAAATTTACGAGAGCGATGATGCGCGTTATGAAAACTTTGAACAGGCGAAACTAATATACAATCACCTTGCCGAAACCTATCAAAAGTACGGCTATGACCTAATTGAAGTCCCGCGCGGAACGGTTGAAGAACGTATTCAGTTTATATTTAAACATCTGTCATAATACACTTTTGCTGTAACAGCAACACAATCTTATTTTATATCTTTGATTCAATAATAACATGTCACCCTGAGCGCAGTCGAAGGGCATAATAAACATCATTTGAGTAAAGCTTTAGAAATCCTGCAACAATACTGGAAACACGATACCTTTCGCGAGCCGCAGGAGGAAATCATTAATTCGGTAATGGAGGGAAAAGACACTTTTGCACTAATGCCAACCGGTGGTGGAAAATCTATTTGCTTTCAGGTGCCAGCTATAATGCAGGAAGGAATTTGCCTTGTCATTTCGCCATTAATTGCGTTGATGCGTGACCAAGTTGAAAACCTACAAAAAAAAGGAATCAAAGCCATTGCTTTAACCGGAGGAATTTATCACGATGCCATTATTGATTTGTTAGATAATTGCCAATTCGGAAATTATAAATTCTTATATCTTTCACCCGAGCGATTGCAAAGCGATTGGATTTTAGAACGCGTCAAAAACCTGCCTATAAACCTCATCGCTATTGATGAAGCGCATTGTGTATCGCAATGGGGACATGACTTTCGTCCGGCTTATTTAAAGATTGTACAATTAAAAGAATATTTTCCGAAAGTTCCTTTTTTGGCATTGACCGCTTCGGCAACTGAGAGAGTGAAAGAAGATATTGTTACACAACTGAAACTTGATAATCCGCAGGTTTTTTCAAAATCATTTTACAGAGCCAATATTGCCTATATGGTTTTTGAAACCGAAGATAAGCTCCATCTTTTGCAACAAATTTTAAAAAAGAATCCGCAACCTTCTATTATATATGTGACCAACAGGAAAAGCTGTTTGGAGACAGTTCATCAATTAGAAAGCCATGGATTTACTGCGACGTATTATCATGGTGGATTGTCTTCCAAAGAGAAAGAAAAACATATGACCCTTTGGATGGAAGAAAAAGTACAAGTGATTGTTGCTACGAATGCTTTTGGAATGGGAATAGACAAAGCCAATGTGAAAACCATTATCCATTTGCATTTGCCTCAAAATCTGGAAAACTATTATCAGGAAGCTGGTCGCGCCGGAAGAGATGGTGAAAAAGCATTTGCGATACTACTTAATAATCCATCGGATGTTTTGAATGCTGAAGCGCAATTTTTGAGTGTGTTGCCGGATAAGGCTTTTTTAAATTTGGTTTTTGCCAAATTGTGCAGTTTTTTTCAAATTGCGTATGGTGAAGGTATTGACGAACAATTTAGTTTTAATCTCAATCAGTTTTGTGCCAAATACAATTTTCCAATGCTAAAAACCTATAATGGCTTACAGTTTTTGGACAGACAAGGAGTAATTATTTTATCTCAGGAATTTTCAGAAAAAGTCAGCATTCAGTTTATTATTCCCTCTAAGGAAGTGATTCGGTATATGAGTTTGAACCCAAATGATGAGGAAATTATATTGACCATTCTCCGAACTTATCCCGGAATTTACGATATGCAAACGGCTTTCAATCCGACTTTGATTGCCAAGAAATCGAATAGCACTGAAAAAATGGTGCTTTTACTTTTGCAAAAATTAAATGACAAGCAAGTCATTGATTTGATTGCCAAAAATAACGATGCCACGATTACCTTTAATGAAGTTCGGGAAGATGAACGCACCATTAACAGAGTATCAAAACATCTGGAAGCACAAAACAAATTAAAAACCGAACAGCTTCAAGCGGTCCTATATTATAGTAGAGAAACTAAAACCTGCAAACAGAAATTGCTAATGCAGTATTTTGGAGAAACCATAAATAACGATTGTGGTGTTTGCTCCTATTGTATTTCCAAAAACAAAAAGAAGCAAAACCCGGAAACGATTTCTGAAAAAATTATTGATTTATTGAAAATGCAAGACTTCAATTCAAGAGATATTCAAAAGTTAACTAAACTTTCGAAAGACGATGTTATCTTTGCGCTGCAAGAGTTGTTGGAAAAAGGAACCATCAGCATTAATTCGAATAATTTATATTCATTAAAGAAAATACTGAACTTCTGAAATGAATTCAGAATAAATAAATTCAGCATATATGGAAAAATTACGCATTGTTTTTATGGGAACACCAGAGTTTGCTGTTGGTATTCTGGATACAATAATCAAAAACAATTATGAAGTTGTTGGTGTCATTACAGCTGCAGATAAACCTGCCGGTCGTGGCCAAAAGATTAAGTATTCGGCAGTGAAAGAATATGCGTTGGAGAACAACTTAAAATTATTACAACCTACCAATCTAAAAGACGAAACTTTTTTAGCCGAATTAAAATCGCTTGATGCCAATCTACAGGTTGTTGTTGCCTTTAGAATGTTGCCGGAAGCTGTTTGGAAAATGCCAAAACTGGGGACCTTTAATCTTCATGCATCCCTGTTGCCAAACTATCGAGGTGCTGCGCCAATCAATTGGGCGATTATCAATGGTGAAACAAAAACCGGCGTTACTACGTTTTTTATAGATGACAAGATTGATACCGGTGCTATGATTTTAAATGCAACAATCGGAATCAGTTCCAATGAAAGTGCCGGAGAACTTCATGATAGGCTTATGGCTTTAGGAAGTGAAGCTGTTGTAGAAACTTTGGCTTTGATTGAAAAAGGAAATGTTCAGACAACTATCCAACAAGATATTTCTGAAATTAAAACAGCCTATAAGCTCAATAGAGAAAACTGTAAAATTGATTGGACCAAACCAGCAACTGAAATTCATAATTTGATACGCGGTTTGTCACCTTATCCATCGGCTTGGTGTTTCTTTAAAGATAAAGAACAAGAATGGAATATTAAAATCTATGAAGCAAAGATTATTAATGAAAAACACTCTTTTACTATTGGACAAATAATTACTTCCAAAAAGGAAATTAAGATTGCTGTGAAAGATGGCTTTATCGAAATCTTAAGTATCCAATTTCCAGGGAAGAAAAAAATGCAGGCAAATGAGCTCCTAAATGGAATTGCTTTTTCAGAAAGAGCGCAAGCAGAATAAGGACTCAGAGCTCATTTCAAATAAAAAAATAGATAAAACACACAGGTTTATCAACAAATGAACTAAGTTATTAACAAATATTTGAAAAAAAGACGAAAACGCTTGTGCGGTAAGGAATTCCTATTAAATTTGTTATTATTAACAAAATTTTTAACCAACAATTAATAACTAAAATTATGAACAAATCAGAATTAATCGATGCGATTGCAGCTGACGCAGGAGTAACAAAAGCAGCAGCTAAATTAGCTTTAGAATCATTTTTAGGTAACGTAAGCGGTACTTTGAAAAAAGGTGGAAGAGTATCTTTAGTAGGATTCGGATCTTGGTCAGTATCTAAAAGAGCTGCAAGAGATGGAAGAAATCCTCAAACAGGAAAAACAATCAAAATTGCTGCTAAGAATGTAGTTAAATTCAAAGCAGGAGCAGATTTAGACGGAGCAGTAAACTAATAATTTAGTCCTTCTGATATACAAAAGCCATTCGCATAACGAATGGCTTTTTTGTTTTTAACTTACAAAAATTTGGAAAATCATTTTTTTTTAAGGAGCTTTAGTAAAAATTAATTCAAAATGATTACAGAAAAATTAGAAAAAGGACATTTGTTAATAGCCGAACCGTCTATTATTGGTGATTTATCTTTTAATAGATCTGTAATTTTATTGGCGGATCATACTTCTGAGGGTTCCGTCGGATTCATTTTAAACAAACCACTCAAATACACTATTAAAGATTTACTTCCTGAAGTTGAATCCAATTTCAAGATTTATAATGGTGGTCCGGTAGAGCAAGACAATTTATATTTTATTCATAATGTTCCTGATTTGATTCCCAATAGTATTGAAATATCAAAAGGAATATTTTGGGGTGGCGATTTTGAATTCACCAAAGAATTAATCAATGCCGGTGTTATAAAGAAAAAAAATATCCGCTTCTTTTTGGGTTACACTGGTTGGGATGCAGCGCAACTAGAAAATGAGATGCAAGTCAAATCCTGGATTTTGATAAAAAATAATTACGAAAACAAAATTCTCGGGAAAGCCTCTGTCCATTTTTGGAAAGAGAAAATTGTTGAATTAGGAGGCGATTACCTTATTTGGTCTAATGCTCCTGAAAATCCCATATTGAATTAAGCTTCTATTAAACTATTCAATTTCTCTAACAGCTGATTTGATAGCTGTGACTTAAATTCTTTTTTACGGTACTTGGTAATCGGCTGGATTCCGATAATAATATTAGTTATAAATAATTCATCCGCTTTTTGTAAATCAAAAGGAGAAATAGCTACCTCAACAACTTCAATTGAATCAAACTGTTTTACTATCGCAATAATTTGTTTTCTCATTATTCCATTTAAGCATCCTTCAGAAATTGGCGGTGTTATTAAAGTGCTTCCCATCAACATAAACAGATTTCCGTTTGCTGCTTCAATTACATTTTTAGTTTCATTAATAAGTAAGGAAGAATCGAGGTGATTTTCTTTGGCAAATATACTTGCAGTAACATGTGTAATCTTATTGGCTGTTTTGAGTGTTGAAAGTAATTGTTTCGGAACTATAAAGTCTTTATACAAATCAACTTCAAATTGACTTTTAAGAATTTTATATTTTATGTTTTCCAACATTGTTGCTTGAATAACAAAGGAAATTGTATTATCAGTTGGCAGATAAAAACCCCCTTCGTTTCTAAAAACAGTAAATCGAACCCTAGCAGAATTTCTAATAGAAAGCACATCAACTAGTTTCAAGATTTGTTCTTCAAGATATTCCATAGTGAAAGACATCGGAATTTCCATTCTAACAATTCTCATAGAAGCCATTAATCGAAAATAATGATCTTCAAAAAATAATATTCTGTTGTTTACAATTTTCAAAGTTTCAAAAACACCATCTCCATATAGGAATGACCTATTAGAAACCGTTAACTGCAAATCCACGTCTTGAATTACACCGTTAAAATTAACCATAAAAAATCCCGTCTCGGTTTTAGAACAAGACGGGACAAATATAACTTTTAAAAAATTGATTTTAAATAGAACCTATAACGTGTTTTAAATCGGAAACTTGATTTTCCCATAACAACTTAGATTCATCTAATTCGTCTTCTATGGCAAAATCAACAACCATTAACGATACATCTTTGGTGATTTCATCTTCTAATATTCTCAATTCGAAATAATATTCTGTATCTTTTTTATTATCATCAACCCATCTAAATTTTATCTTTTCTCCGGTTTTCTTTGATGAAAGACGAGCATTTTCTTCAATACCATCCCATGAAAAAGTGAAAAATTCTCCTCTTGAATTAACGTTATCAGCAAACCATTCCTGCAAACCAGAAGGGGTAGAAATATATTGATATAGTAATTGTGGCGAAGAATTTAATGGGAACTCTAGCTCATAACGTATTTTATTATCCATGATTCAAACAAATTTTATGGAAATATATAGAATATAAAATCAAAAAAAAAACGTTTTTTAAAAATAAAAAAAATAAGCACTTTAAGTTTGTAACCATTGATATTAATTTTATATTTGCACCCGCAATAAAAGTGTAGGCGTATCGCTGAACTCCAATAACAGGTAGAGACCAGTGACTTATTCAGGAATTGCAATAGTAGGCGAGGTAGCTCAGTCGGTTAGAGCGCAGGATTCATAACCCTGAGGTCGGGAGTTCAAATCTCCCTCTCGCTACAAAATTGAAAGTAAGGAAATCAACCGTTTAGGTACTCTAAACGGTTTTTTTTATGTCTAAAATATTTTTACATTTACAAAAAGTACACGATTTAGTACACGATTTAGAACACTATTCCCTAATTAATCACTCAAAAAA
>CALQCV020000091.1 GCA_943329165.2 Candidatus Nitrotoga sp. CP45
AGTTCGAGAAAACCAGAAGCGGAAGTAATTGAAATTATCGAAAGACATAAAACAGAATTTGTTGGAGTTGTTGATATTCAAAAGAATTTCGGATTTGTAACGACAGCTAATGCTAAAATGTACACGGATATTTTTATTCCAAAAAATAAGTTAGCAGAAGCTGAACATGGAGATGTAGTATTAGTTAAACTAGAAGATTGGCCGGCAAAAGCCGATTCTCCTTTTGGTTCTGTGATAAAAGTTCTTGGAAAACCTGGTGAACATAATACCGAAATTCACGCCATTCTAGCAGAATATGGTTTACCTTATGATTTTCCAATTGAAGTGGAAGCTTATGCTAATAAATTAGACACTTCTATAACTCAAAAAGAAATTGATAAACGTCGCGACATGCGCAAAGTACTCACGTTTACTATTGATCCGAAAGATGCTAAAGATTTTGATGATGCCTTGTCTTTCCAAGTTTTAGAAAACGGAAATTTTGAAATTGGCGTTCACATTGCTGACGTTTCGCATTATTTACAAGAAGGAACTATACTTGATGATGAAGCCTATAAACGAGCAACTTCGGTTTATTTAGTAGACAGAGTTGTACCAATGTTGCCTGAAGTTTTATCTAATTTTGCTTGTTCACTCCGTCCTCATGAAGAAAAATATACTTTTTCAGCTATATTTCAATTGAATGCTAAAGCAGAAGTTTTAGATTCTTGGTTTGGAAGAACAATCATTTATTCAGACCAGCGTTTTTCTTATGAAGAAGCACAAAGTATTATCGAAACGAAATCAGATATAATTCCATCTGAGATTTCATTAACCGGTGCATCATATAAAGTTTCAAAAGAAATTGTAGCAGCGACCTTAAAACAAGATGAATTAGCTAAGATTCTTCGCAGAAAAAGAATGTCAGACGGTGCTATTTCTTTTGATAAAGTTGAAGTAAAATTTAATTTAGATGAAAATGCTGAACCAGTTGGTGTTTTCTTTAAAATTTCAAAAGATGCTAATCATTTGATAGAAGAATTTATGTTGTTGGCTAATAAAAAAGTCGCAGAGTTCATTGGGAAGCAAAAGAAAACATTTATCTACAGAATTCACGATGAACCAAATGAAGACAAGTTAATCAATCTACAAACGGTAATTTCTAAGTTTGGTTATGCGATAAATATGAAATCCAAACAAGATATTTCAAAATCATTGAATAAATTATTAAATGATGTGAACGGAAAGAAAGAACAGAATTTGGTTGATACCTTGACGATTCGAAGTATGAGTAAAGCTAAATATTCGACTGAAAATATTGGACATTATGGTTTGGCGTTCGATTATTACGGACATTTTACTTCGCCAATCAGAAGATATCCTGATGTGATGGCACACCGATTATTGCAATATTATTTAGATGGAGGAAAATCGGTTGACGCAGATATTTACGAAGAAAAATGTGCGCATTCAAGCGATATGGAAGGTTTAGCAGCTCAAGCTGAAAGGGATTCGGTGAAATACATGCAGGTAAAATATATGCAAGATCATAAAGATCAGGAGTTTCTTGGGGTTATTTCCGGAGTTACTGAATGGGGAATTTACGTTGAAATCATCGAAAATAAATGTGAAGGAATGGTTAGAATCCGTGAAATAAAAGAAGATTATTATACGTTTGACGATAAGCAATATGCTTTGGTTGGTCAGGCAACTCAGAGTATTTTACAGCTTGGAGATGAAGTTTTCGTGAAAGTAAAAAATGCCGATTTGGTTAAGAAACAATTAGATTTTAATTTCATTAGAAGAAATGTTTGATATTAAGAGGAGAATGTCCAGTGGACATTCGGCATTTAGTTTATAATAGTAAGTATAATATTATAAAAAAAATAATTTATAGTTTATTAATAGTCAGTTCGATGGCTTTTGGTCAAAACGAAAAAAATGTAGGCGACTTCAACAAAGTAACTTCCTTTGATCGTATTGATGTTTTCCTTGTTTCAAGTGACCAAAACAAAGTGCAACTAGATGGAAAAGGCGCAGACGAAGTAGAACTAGTCAATAAAAACGGCGAATTAAAAATTAGAATGCCATTGACTAAATTATTGGATGGCGATAATATTTCAGTAACGGTTTATTATAAGAAGATAACTGCGGTAGAAGCTAATGAAGGTTCCAGAATTGCTAGTGGCGATAAAATTAGTTCAGTTGTATTTGATGTTATTGCTAAAGAAGGTTCTGAAATAAAGTTGATTTTAAATGTCGAAAAATTGAATGTTAGAACAGCAAACGGCTCAAAGGTTTTACTAGAAGGAACTGCTGATATTCAAGATGTTTTAGTCAATTCGGGCGGAATTTATGAAGCGGAAAAATTAGAATCACAAATAACTACTGTTTCTTGCAATGCTGGTGGCGAAGCAGCTGTATTTGCAACAAATAGTGTTGATGCTAAAGTCAGAGCTGGTGGCGAGATTACTATTTTTGGGAAGCCAAAACAAATCAACAAAAAGATTATAGCTGGCGGATCAATAGAACAGGCAAAATAGATTTAATTTTACATTCTGAATTTAAAATTCTAAATTGCAGAGTCAAAATTTTAACAATGATTTTACTTCAAGATATTTTATCTGCCATTCCGCTTGGTTTCTTTCTAAGTTTTATGATTGGACCAGTATTCTTTGTTTTACTCGAAACTAGTGTTGTTAAAGGATTTAGAGCTGCAATTGTTTTTGATGCAGGTGTGGTTTTAGCAGATATTGTCTTTATTACTATTGCTTTTTTTAGTAGTTATCGGTTAATTCAAAGTATTAAAGATGATCCGGCGCTGTTTATTTTCGGTGGATTAGTAATGTTGACTTATGGTATTATTTCTTTTGTGAATAACAGAAAGGAAGCTAGAAAAATTAACATTGACGAAATTGACCCAAAGGAGTTGGCTAAAACCAATTATCTTTCTTTGTTCATCAAAGGATTTTTCTTGAATTTCATCAATATTGGTGTACTCGGATTTTGGTTAGCAATTCTAATAACTATTGGTCCGCAATTGGAATTAAAAACATCCAGAATGTTAACTTTTTTCTCCACATTAATTGTTACTTATTTCATAACTGATATCTTCAAAATACTTTTAGCCAAACAATTACGGAAGCAACTCAATCCAAAAAATATTCTTTTAATAAAAAAAATTATTAGCATTGTTTTAATTGTTTCAGGTGTATTTCTGCTTAGTCAAGGCTGGTTTCCCAAAGAGCAAAAAATCGTTAATAAGGCTTTTGAAAAGTTGGAGCACGAACAATAAAAAAGAGCTACTATTTCTAGTAACTCTTTTGAGGCATCGTCCGTCCCGAGCAGTCGGGAGAATCGAGTAGACGGTTTTGCAATAACTTTAATTAATTTTTTCTAAAAATTTACCATAAAAAAACCTCTCACTTGGAGAGGTTCTAATTTCAGAGGCATCGTCCGTCCAGAAGAGTCGGGAGAACCGGAGTAGACGGTTTTGCAATAACTTTAATTAATTTTTTCTAAAAATTTACCATAAAAAAACCTCTCACTTGGAGAGGTTCTAATTTCAGAGGCATCGTCCGGATTCGAACCGGAGTAGACGGTTTTGCAGACCGGTGCCTAGCCGCTCGGCCACGATGCCATAGGACGGCAAATATATAAAACAATTGATAATTAACAATTGATAATTGATAATTTTTAGAATTCGTAATTCGTAATTTAAAATTCGTAATTCTTTTAACTACGGTATTCTTCCATTTCAATGGTAACAGCTTCAACATCTCCACCAATTGGTGGATTAAGTTTTGAAACGGCTAAAAGAATTCTGGAAACCGAAGGGATTTCACTAAAAATTCTAGTTATGATTCGGTTTGCGACATGCTCCAATAATTTGGACCGAATCCCCATTTCTTCGACAACAATTTTGTTTAAAAGCACATAATCAACTGTATCATTAAGTTCATCAGTAACAGATGATTTTCTTAAATCGGTTTTAATTTCTAAATCAACACGATAATCCGAACCAATTTTAGCCTCTTCTTCTAAGCAACCGTGAAAAGAAAAGGTTCTGATATTTTGAAGTTTAATGGTACCCATATTTGTGGATTTGGTTATTCGATTATTCGATAAAAGTACTAAATATTTGTATTTCTACCTCTAAAATGTCAAATAACCAAATTAACGAATAACCAAATAACCAACAAATTTGATAACTTTGTCGCTCAAAATTTTGAATATGTCAACAGAGGAGAAGTCGCTTAATTTTATTGAACAAATTATCGAAGAGGATTTGAAAAAAGGTTTGTCTAACGACAAATTACGTTTTCGTTTTCCGCCTGAGCCAAACGGTTATTTACACGTGGGTCATGCAAGTGCGATTTGTTTAAACTTTGGATTAGGAATAGATTATCAGGCGCCGGTAAACTTGCGTTTTGATGATACGAATCCGGCGAAAGAAGAGCAGGAATATGTGGACGCTATCAAAAAAGATATCGAATGGCTAGGATTTCAATGGTCTGAGGAACGATATGCTTCCGATTATTTTCAGCAATTATACGACTGGGCAGTTGAATTTATCCAAAAAGGAAAAGCTTATGTTGATAGCCAATCTTCGGAAGACATGGCAATTCAGAAAGGAACACCAACTACTGCAGGAACCGATTCACCCTACAGGAACCGATCTGTTGAAGAAAATTTAGATTTGTTTGTTAGAATGAAAAAAGGGGAATTTCCTAACGGAACTCATATTCTTCGTGCCAAAATAAGCATGGGCGCCAACAATATGTTGATGCGTGATCCAATTATGTACCGAATTTTACATTCTCATCATCACAGAACAGGAAACGACTGGTGTATTTATCCAATGTATGACTGGGCGCATGGCGAAAGTGATTATTTGGAGCAAATTTCACATTCATTTTGTACCCTAGAATTCTTGCCCCACAGAGAATTATACGATTGGTTTTTAGACCAGGTTTACCCTGAATCAAGTTCAGGGTCAAATAACTTAACCAAAGTACGTCCGAAGCAAAGAGAATTTGCTCGTAGAAATTTGTCACATACGGTTGTTTCCAAAAGGAAACTGCTGCAATTAGTAGAAGAAAAGCATGTTACTTCTTGGGATGATCCTAGAATGAGCACCATTTCCGGAATGCGTCGTCGCGGATATCCGCCAATGGCGATTCGGAATTTTGCGAATACTATCGGAATTGCTAAACGTGAAAATCTGATTGATGTTTCACTTTTGGAATTCTGCGTTAGAGATATTTTGAATAAAACAGCTCCAAGAGTTATGGCTGTTTTAAATCCGGTGAAGTTGGTCATTACAAATTATCCCGAAGGAAAAGAAGAAGTTTTAGATGCTGAAAACAGTCAGGAAGACGAAAACTTAGGCTTTAGAAAAGTTCCTTTTTCAAAAGAATTATATATAGAAAGAGAAGATTTTCAGGAAGAAGCAAATAAGAAGTTTTTCAGATTGACATTAGGAACAGAAGTTCGTTTAAAAAATGCCTATATCATTAAAGGGGAAACCGTTGTTAAAGATGCGGCCGGAAACATAACCGAAATACATTGTACTTATGATGAAGATTCTAGAAGTGGAAGCGGAACAGAAGCTTCTCAAAGAAAGGTAAAAGGAACGATTCATTGGGTTTCCATCAATCACGCGATTGAAGCAGAAATTCGTATTTACGACCGTTTGTTTACACATGAAAATCCGGATGGTGACAAAGAGGTTGATTTTAAAGAATACATCAATCCAAATTCGTTGGAAGTTATTACAGGATATTTGGAACCAAGTTTAGCAACAGCTAAAAATGGAGAGCGGTTCCAATTTCAACGTTTAGGATATTATTGCGTTGATAAAGATTCTTCTCAAGAAAAATTGGTTTTTAATAAAACGGTTGGCTTAAGAGATACTTGGGCAAAAGTAGAAAGTAAAGAATAATTTACTTCGTCAGTTCGCTGCGCTCGTGTTAAAATAAATTTCATCAATAGAAAGCCTGCTTATTAGCGGGCTTTTTTATTATTTATAAAACTTATACTAGTTACAAAACATATAAATTTTAGCAATCAAAATAGGCCTTCATAAATTCATTTTATTGCATTTAAAAAAGTTAGGAAGAAGAGATCACCATTCTCCTAGAGAACTTTAATTATTTAGCTTTAAAATAAGCTATAGCTGTTTAAACATCTTTTAACATTATAAAACATAAAAAATTAGTAACTTTAATCAATTAAATTTTAAAAATCATGTCAACTAAAAACGGAAATGGGATTTTATCACTTTTGGCAGGTGCAGCAATCGGAGCAGCAATCGGAATTTTATTTGCTCCGGATAAAGGTTCAAAAACCAGAGAAAAAATAAAAGAAGGTTTAGATGATTTAAAAGATGAAACCAAAGAGAAATTTTCAAAAACTAAAGACGAGTTAAAAGATTCGGTTGAAGATTTACTTTCTCATTCTAGTTATAAAGTAGAAGAAGCAATTACCTTTTTGGAGGAGAAATTATCCGAGCTTAAAAAACAAAACGCCAAACTTCAGAAATAATGGCATTGGAAGAAATAAAACAAAATGTTGAAGACATTCAGGAAAATGCCAAAGCTTATATTGAGAGCAATATTGCTTACTACAAACTTTGGGGCTTCAAGGTAGCGATGAAGTCAACAACCTTGGCACTCAAATTTTTTCTGATTGCCATTTGCCTTGTTGTTGTTTTACTTTTTATATCGGTTGCCGGCGCTTTAGCCTTAGGCACTATATTTGGGAATTATCCGCTTGGTTTTTTGTCTGTAGCCGGAATTTATTTGATATTGGCGTTGCTTTTATTTTTAGTAAAAGATAAAATAGTAGAAGGACCAATTTTGGAAAAATTCTCAGAAATATTTTTTAACGAAGATTAATTATGACATCGCGAGAGACAAGTTTTTGTGCAAACAAACTCCTTTTTTTAAAAGGCGATAGCATGTGTTACCGCTAAAAATTATAATTTAAACACATGAAAACTAAAAAATATTCCTCTTACGCTGAAATCGATCACGACTTAAAAATTCTGAAATTGCAAAGAGAAATCCACTATCAAAAAATAATTTTGAGTATTGATAAAACCAAGGAAACTTTTCTTCCTTCTAAAACAGTTTCGTTAATTAGTGACATCTATCAAAAAGCAACATCAGGAATATTTGGAACGATTTTAAAGATTGCGATTCCCTTTGCAATCAATTGGTATATAAGTAGAAAAAGAGGCGATTAGGCCTCTTTTTTATCAAATGTAAC
>CALQCV020000092.1 GCA_943329165.2 Candidatus Nitrotoga sp. CP45
AGGCGCAACTAATTTTAAGTGATCTTTATAATCTGTCCATTTGTCCGAAATTGGACCTTCAGGTATTTTTGAATCTAGTTTCATCTGTTTATTTTATTGTTTTTTTATAGGTCAGATGTAACGCCTTTGCGCGTTTCATTAAACTTGAAATTATTGATTAAAATGGTGAAACAATGCAATGAAAATGAATCCGAATGGAACTATTACTGCGAATGCATATCCTAATTTATGTAGTGCTCTCGAGAATTTGTTGTTGAATCCAACCGACTGCATCGACGAGTTGAAACCATGCCATAAGTGCAAAAACAATAACACAAAAGCCAAGCAATACAAACCTGTACGAACTGGACTCTCAAATTTGTGAACCAATTCACCGTAATATCTTGTGGAATCTTGAGGAAGTGCCTGAATGTATTTATAATCCATTTCGGGAAACCAGAAATCGTAAAAATGCAATCCAAGAAAAGCTAAAACTACAGAACCCGAAATAATCATATTTCTTGATGCCCATGAAGAATTTGCCGCTCCATTGTTTTTCGCATAAGCAATTGGCCTTGCTGCATTATTTTTAATTTCTAAAACAAATCCCATTACAAAGTGAAATACAACACCAAAAGCTAAAATAGGCTGCATCACATACTGAATTAAAGGATTGTATCCCATAAAATGAGAACATTCATTGAATACATCAGCGCTAAATACCGAGGTTAGATTTATTGAAAAGTGTAAAGCTAAAAATGAAATTAAGAAAAGTCCTGAAAGCGCCATGGCGACTTTTTTAGCAATGGAAGAACTCAAAACGGAAGATTTTGCCATAAGATTGTTTAATTTATTTAAAAAAATCACACAAAAGTAGGCATATTTGCTATTAACTACAATCTTTTCGTTGTAATTTATAATCAATTTAAAATGGGTTTAACCATTGCTGATTTTCAAGCGTTTGATTAGTGTCTTTTGAACTCGAAAAGTTAAACAAAACTACTTCGCATAAGTCGGAACCAAACCACGTAATCCCATGTCATTAACATTTTCACCTGCGCTAGGTTTGTATTTCCCATCGACAATTACCTCATGCCATTCAAAACTGTTGTTTATTGATAACGGTAAAAACCGATTTTTATTAGATTAAAAAATAAAAAATCCCATTTGGCTATGCGTTACTTACTTACTTTGTGTAATTTTGATTTTCTTAATGTTACTTATACTTCGGCGAATTAAATACGATCATTAAAAAACAATAACTGCTTACATATGAAATACCATCAAATAGATCGTAATCTATTCATTAAAAACAGAGCTAAATTCACTGCGCAAATGAAACCAAATAGTGTAGCTGTATTTAATTCTAATGATATTTACCCAGTTTCTGCAGATAGTTCATTGCCTTTTGAACAACATCGCGATATTTTTTATTTATCTGGAGTTGATCAGGAAGAGAGCATTTTGTTATTGTTTCCAGATGCACCTTATGAACATTTGAAAGAAATCTTATTTTTAAAAGAAACCAACGAACACATTGCTATTTGGGAAGGAGAAAAGCTAACTAAAGAAAGAGCTTTTGAAGTATCTGGAATTAAATCGGTGATTTGGTTACAGGATTTTCATAAGAATTTGAAAGAAGTTATGGCTTACGCCGAAACGATGTATATCAACACCAACGAACATTATCGCGCATCGATTGAAACCGAAACTCGTGAAGCGCGTTTTGTAAAATGGTGGAAAGACAATTATCCTGCACATAAAGTTGAAAAATCGAATCCTATTTTGCAACGTGTTCGTTCTATAAAAGAAAGCGAAGAATTGGATTTGATTCAAACTGCCTGTGATATTACTGAAAAAGGATATCGTCGAGTGTTGCAGTTTGTAAAACCAAACGTAATGGAATATGAAATCGAAGCCGAATTTGCTCACGAATTCCTGAGAAATCGCTCCAAAGGTTTTGCCTATACTCCAATCATTGCTTCGGGAAACAATGCTAATGTTTTGCACTATATCGAAAACAATCAACAATGCAAAGCTGGTGATTTGATGCTGCTTGATGTTGGCGCTGAATATGCTAATTATTCAAGTGATATGACTAGAATGGTTCCGGTTTCAGGAAAGTTTACCGATAGACAAAAACAAGTTTACAATGCGGTTTTACGTGTAAAAAACGAAGCTACAAAAATGCTAACCGTTGGTAATTTCTGGAAACAATATAATGTTGAAGTTGGAAAAATAATGACTTCCGAATTACTTGGTTTGGGATTAATTGACAAAGCTGATGTGCAAAACGAAAACCCTGATTGGCCAGCGTATAAAAAATATTTTATGCATGGAACATCGCACCACATGGGATTAGACACGCACGATTACGGTCTTTTGCACGAACCAATGAAAGCCAATATGGTTTTCACTGTAGAGCCTGGAATTTATATTCCGGAGGAAGGTTTCGGAATCCGTATTGAGGATGATATAGTGATTCAGGAAAAAGGAGAACCGTTCAACCTGATGCGCAATATTCCGATTGAAGTGGATGAGATTGAATCGATAATGAATTCGTAGGTAAGGGATAAGTAAAAAGGGATAAGCGGCTCACGGAAGTGGGTTGTTTTTTTTACCATACAAGTAGTATAAGAATATTTAAGTTTTCTTATACTAAACTTCTATGTCTTATATGGTTAAAGAACTATTTTTGCAACTATGAAAACCATCATCTATAAAAACACCAAAATCTCTTTTACCGATGAAGGCAAAGGAACGGCTGTGGTTTTTTTGCACGGTTTTCTCGAGAATAAAACCATGTGGAATGCATTCATCCCTAAACTATCCAAGAAACACAGAATCATTACCATCGATTTATTAGGCCATGGCGAAACCGAATGTTTGGGCTATGTTCATTCTATGGAAGACCAAGCCGATATGGTTCATGCCGTTTTGAACCAATTAAAAATTAGAAAAGTAGTGCTAATTGGTCATTCTTTAGGCGGTTATGTGGCGTTGGCATTTGCCGAATTATATCCAGATAACGTGAAAGGAATCGTGTTGCAAAACTCGACTTCGCGCGCTGATAGTGATGTGCGAAAAATAAATCGCGATAGAGCCATCAAAGCGGTGAAGCAAAACTACAGCAACTTTGTGCGTTTGTCCATTGCAAATTTGTTTAGTGAAGATAATCGTGAAAAATTAGCCGAAGAAATTGAAAAAGTAAAACTAGAAGCTTTAAAAACTCCTTTACAAGGAATAGTTGCTTCCTTAGAAGGTATGAAAACCAGAAAAGACCGGGAAGTATTGCTTCATTTTGCACCATATCCTATACAATTGGTTTTGGGAAAAAAAGATAGTGTTTTAATTTACGAAGAAACTATAGATCAGATCGAAGGAACTAAAGTAGAACTCACTACTTTTCCTGATGGACATATGTCTCACATTGAAAACGAAATGGAGTTGATGAAAGTATTTGTTGATTTTTTGAAGAAGGTTTAAACACAAAAAATTAACCACAAAGAACACTAAGAAGGCGCAAAGATCACAAAGCATTGTGTTTACAATAAAACCTTTGTGCACTTCGTGTAAAATCTTCGTGTGCTTCGTGGTTAGACTTTCTCCTCAAAAGGAATTTCAATATTGAAGATTTCCTGTAATAAAATTACAATTTGATTCAAGTAGTTTTCCATAATTTCACCCGAAATTATTGCTATAACATCTTTGTCTTGTTTAAACTGAAATGGCAAAAATCCTGATTTTAAGTTTTTAAAAGATATAATTCCGGCTTCCACTTCTTGACCTTTAGCTTGTTCTGCATACATAAAGGCATACGCCAACAATTGAATAATTTTGTCGTTTTTGATATCGTTGGTTAAACCGTTCCAATCTTTTAAAACAACATTATTCTTGTCAACTTTTCCCGTTTTGTAATCTATGATTCTAATCTTTCCGTTGCGAAGTTCAATTCGGTCTACATTTCCTTTTATTAGCACCGGAAAAGGCAGTCGCGCATCAGTTAATACTCTTTCGTAAGAAGTTTCTAAAGACACTATTTGAATTTCATCCCCACTTTCGATAGCCTCTAATTCTGTTTTTAGAAAGTTCAACACATTTCGCTTGGCAACTTCAAAGGCTAACAGGTTTCTCCCTTTTTTGATTTCGCCTTCTTTATAGACTTTTTTGAATTGGTTTAAAACTTCTTCGTCAATTTTAGAAATACAGATTTTGATATCTTCACTAGTTAAAAGTCGTCCGATGGTTGGTTTATACAATTCTTCCAAAGTACCATGAATAATGGTTCCTAATGTATTAACCGCTATGTTTTCTTCGACCTCATCGGTTTCAGAAATCCGTAAAACCCTTTTAAAATAAAACTGAATCGGATTGCGTATATAAACCGTTAAAGAAGAAGGTGAAAATCCTTGATCTGCAATTTCGCGCAAGCGAGTCATAACACTTGCTGTTTTTGGAACAATAATCGGTTGATGCGCAATATTCGGTACATCCGGATTGTAATATTGAAACGTTAGGTTGTGATTGAGTTGCTTTTCTATTTCCAATTGCGTTATGAAACGGCTTTTTTCGCCAGCGTCAAAACCCTGACTATCGGAATTATAAATTAAATAAATGTTTTTGGCACGTTGCAACAAATGATAGAAATGATACGTGTAAATAGCATCTTTTTCCTTGTAGGTTGGCAAACCATATTGCAATTTTACATCATACGGAATGAAAGAATTAGTAGTTTTTCCTGCCGGAAATTTGCCTTCGTTTACCGAGGTGATAATTACGGTTTCGAAATCTAAAACACGACTTTCTAAAACACCCATAACTTGCAAACCGCTCAAAGGTTCGCCTTCAAAAGAAACTTCAGCGACATCAATGACTTGCTTGTAAATGGCTTGTAACGTCTTGAGATCGTTTATGGATTGATGCGCCGAAAAATAAGAAATCATTTTGTTAATGACTTTAAAAATTGAATACACGAATGCATTTGTTATCTTTTCTTCTTCGTTTTCATAACTCAAATTACTTTTGATTTTTAGCAGAATTTGAGCAATATTTTCTAAAACAGTAACAGAATCGACATCCCATTTTTGGAACAATAATGAAAATAATTCATTTTCTTTGGCGTAAAGATTTTCGAATTTTTTATGGGTAATAAACGAATAGTTGTTTTTATTAATTATAGAAACCAATTCGTTAGCATTAACATAAGGTTCAATAAGCGGGTGTGTTAAAACATCAAGCACATCCTTATAATACATCAAATAACTTGATGGATTTCTTGCTACAGCGTTGGAGTGCAATTTGAACAATTTGGCAATCAGCAATTGTGCGGGATTGTTTTTACTTGAAAAACCCATTGTAATATTCAAGGCATCTACATTAGCCGGTAACGAATACAACATTGGCAACAACAAACTTTCTTCTCCGAGCACTAACGCAACATTCTGAAGGTTCCCTTTCGCTGCTTGGTTTTCGATGATACTGCCCGCTATTTTAGCTTGCCCAATGGATTTTGAAGTAGCAATGATATGAATGTTCTTTTCGGATTTAAAATAGTTCGAAATCCATTCATACGGGTGTGTTTTATAATAAATCCATTCCGATTTAAACTTTCGTTGAAAAAGTCCCGCGTCATGAAACGAATCGTGAAGTAAGGTTTCGTCAATATCCCAATAGATTTTGGCAACATCAAGCGCTAAAAGATGCTGAATAATTTTTTCTTCGGCTTGATTGAGTGCATTAAAACCCGCAAAAACAAATTGCTTATCGCTATTGTTTTCAGAGAAGTGATTCAAATTTTCAACAGCTTCGCGATAAATTAAACCTTGATAGCCTATCCCTTTACTTAACAAATGCTGATACAATGAATGATAATAGTCTGGTAGTTTTTTCCAAAAAAGCAAATGCTTTTCTATCAAATCCGTTCTTTTATCCACATCAACTGCCCAATGTTCAATTTCTTTAATGTCTTCAAGGTATTTTAAAATCTTGTTTGGCTCTAAAAGATAGCGGTCGATTTCATTAAAATCTTGTAATAATGTCTTAGCCCAATTGGCGAAGTTTTCAAAGGAATCTTGTTTGTCTTTTACTGTTAGCGATAGATAAACTTCGTAAAACTCAAATAGCAATTCAATGTTATCTATGGAACGAATACCTGCAATATCCTGAATAAATTCTTCGATGCTTATTATGTCGGGCGCAAAGATATTGTTGGAAACTAACTTTTTTAATTCATCAAGCAAAAAGACTTTGGCTCTTTTATTGGGTAAAACGATGGTCAATTCCGATAAGTTAACGGAATTATTTTTTAAAATTTCTTGTGCAAGTTGGTGAAGAAAAGTTGGTTTTGACATTCTATAAAAATAAAAAAACGCCCCGAATATCGGAGCGTTTTCTTAAAATATTTTGAAAGAAATTATTTTACTAATTTTACTTCTGTTCTTCTGTTGTTAGCTTTACCTGCTTTCGTTTTGTTAGTGTCAATTGGTTTTGACTCTCCATAACCTACAGATGATAATCTTGAAGAAGCAACACCTTGCTCAATTAAATAACTTTTAACTGAACTAGCTCTTTCTTCAGACAATTTTTGGTTAGAAGTATCAGTACCATCACTATCTGTGTGACCTTCTATAGAGAAGTTAGCGTTTGGATACTCTTTCAAGATTGCTGTAATAGCTTGTAATATTGGATAAGTTTGTTGTTTAAATGAAGCTTTACCACTATCAAATAAAATAGTTTTAGCATAGTCGTTTAATTTTTTGATAGCTTCTTCAGTAACTTCTGGACAACCATTGTTAGCTAAAGTTCCAGCTTCATCCGGACATTTATCATCTTTGTCTAAAACTTTATCTCCGTCTCTATCTGGCCAAGGACAACCAACGTTTTCTTTTGGACCTTTAACATTTGGACATTTGTCTGATTTATCAGTAACACCGTCACCGTCAGCATCTGGACAACCACCTAGAGATTTTAAACCAGCAACATCTGGACAAGCATCATCTTTATCAGCAATTCCATCACCGTCAGTATCAGGACAACCATTAAATTCAGCTGGACCAGCAACATCCGGACAAGCGTCAGAAGCATCGGTAATTCCGTCAGCATCGGTATCTGGACATCCGTTAAATTGTTTTAAACCAGCAACTTCTGGACAAGCGTCATCTTTATCATAAATTCCGTCACCGTCTGTATCTTTACCTCCAAATTTAAAGGTCAAACCTGCAAAATGTTGCATATGAGAAGGAACATTTTGTTCTGGGATTCTAGCAT
>CALQCV020000093.1 GCA_943329165.2 Candidatus Nitrotoga sp. CP45
CCAGATGCGGTAACTTATGATTTTGGAGTTTTTGGAACTGCTAATTACGAATTTGGTAAAAATGTTCTGCAAGCCGGACTTCGCTTTGACAACCGAAAAGTTTCGAGTGAAACTCACGGAATTATTGGTCAGGAAGGTTATTTCGAAAGTGTCGATAAAAGTTTTGACAGTTTCAATGCATCATTAGGCTACAAAACCCATTTGGCTGAAAATTTTACACTTCGCTTGAACATCGCTTCAGGATTTCGTGCTCCAAATTTAGCTGAATTGACTTCGAATGGTGTTCATGAAGGAAGCAATCGTTATGAAATTGGAAATGCCAATTTGAAAAATGAACAAAATTTGCAAACCGATTTGAATCTGGAATACACAAGTTCGCACTTTGAGTTATTTGCCAATGGTTTTTACAATCATATCAATAACTACATTTTTATTTCTCCGAATGGAAACGTAATTGATGGTAATAATGTTTATGATTATGTTCAGGCAAATGCAAAATTATATGGTGGCGAGGCCGGAATTCACTTCCATCCACATCCGATAGATTGGCTGCATTTTACGAGTAGTTTTGAAACGGTTATTGGCGAAAATGATGATAAAAGTAATTTGCCATTAATCCCTGCCAACAAATGGAACAATGCTTTTAAAGGAGAATTTGAATTGAAAAATTGGTGGAAAGAGGGTTTTGCTACGCTCAACATTGAAAGTACTTTTGCTCAAAACAATAACAGTGAATTTGAAACCAGAACAAAGGGTTATACATTGGTAAATTTAGGTTTAGGTGGAAAGATTATTATTAACAAGACTACTTTCAACTTCAATTTAAATGCTAATAATGTATTTGATAAAACATATGTTTCACATTTATCGCGATTAAAGATTGATGGGATTCCAAATATTGGAAGGAATATTATTCTGGGGATTAATTTTATTATTTAGGCCTATTAAAAAAGTCCCGAATAGTGTCTAACTTTTTGGGGGCATTTCAATTATCGGGGCTCTTTTAATAGTTAATCTTCCCGACATGCCGCATCACTCTCATTATTTTATCCTTTCTTCTATTAATGTAGGAAGAAGAATTCGTTGCCTTGAATTTTCTAGGATTCGGTAAAATTGCCGCAATTCCTGCAGCTTCTCGCGACGTCAAATCTATTGCCGGTTTTCTATACCAATGTCGAGCTGCCTCATTGGCGCCATAAACGCCATTGCCCATTTCTATGCTATTAAGGTAAACTTCCATGATACGTTCTTTACCCCAAATTAATTCAATCAGAATCGTAAAATAAGCTTCCAATCCTTTGCGAACATAACTTCTGCCTTGCCATAGAAAAACATTTTTAGCAGTTTGTTGCGATATTGTGCTTCCACCTTTTAGTTTTCTTCCTTTATTATTGTTTTTAAAAGCTTTCTGCATTGCTTTAAAATCGAAACCATTGTGCTTTAAAAAATTGCCGTCTTCACTCGCAATGACTGCTTTTTGAAGATTGGGAGAAATCTGTTCTAGTGGAACCCATTTATGACTACAAATAGCATCATTCCCGTCTAATTTAAATTCAATAATCCTAGTAATCATCAAAGGAGTGAACGGAACTGGAACCCATTTAAATATAATGACTGATAAAATGGAAAGTCCAAAAAACCAAAGCATCGCTTTCCAAATCCAACGAAACATTTTTCTTACCATATTTTATTTTACTAAATCTGCTACTTCCTGACCTATTAAGCTTCCGATGGCAACTCCCATCCCGCCTAATCTTACGCCGCAATAAACATGTTCTGACAATTGTTCTACAATCGGGTTTTTGGTAGAGCCTAATCCCATAATGCCACTCCAGCGATGTGCAATTTTATAATCGGTGTTTGGTAAAATTACTTCTTTTAACAATTCCTCCAAACGATTTTGAATTAAATCTGTCTGACCAAGATCTGTTGTAGTTTCTGCTTCAAATGCTAAATTTCTTCCGCCGCCAAACAAAATTCTATTGTCAATATTTCGGAAATAAAAATAGCCTTTATCCAAATGGAAGGTTCCTTTAATATGCAGATTTGGAATTGGTTCTGTAATCAAAACCTGAGCTCTTGCTGGTTTTACCTGCTTGTTGATTAATTGTGCAGCAAAACCATTGGTGGCAAACAACAACTTTTTTGTAGAAAAACTAAAATCGTCTAGAGCAACTTCTACTTCATTATTTTTTTCTTTATAAGACGTGACTTCAACTTGGTTTAGAATTATAATATTATTTGAAATTGCTTTTTTCAACAAGGCATTCATCATCTTCCCGGTATCAATTTGGGCTTCAAACGGGTTAAAAACAACATATTCCTGTATGCCTTGAAATGCAAAACGATCCACTTCTTTGACAAAAACATCATTTTTAAAAAGTTTTTTAAATATGTCATTAATAAAAGGCAGCTTTTGCAGACAATTACTATAGGTGTCTTCATAATCTTTAAGAAATAATTCATAGCCGCCATAAGGTTTGAAATCTATAGTTTCATCACCTAAATTTTTACGCAATAATTGTAAGCCGTTCCATCTTTTTGAAATAAGCTGAATAACTTCTTCTTCGCTGTGTGATTTCAAATCATCAATGATTTCCGAAAGGCTTCCAAAACAGGCAAACCCTGCATTTTTTGTACTTGCCCCTTGAGGTAGAATTCCTTTTTCTAAAATCAATATTTTACTTTCGGGGAACTTTTTGCGCAATGCCAAAGCGCAATTTAGACCTACGATTCCGCTACCAACAATGGCAAAGTCTATATTTGTAAACCAAGTTTTGAGTTCCCAATAACTAAGATTCATTCTTTATTTTTCGTTAAATTTAATTTTTTTAAAATAAAACGGAAGGCAAAATAGTAGAAAATTTATCATTTAAAGACGAATTTTTTTCTGTATGATAGTAATAAATGTGCAGTTCGTCGATTAATTAAAAGATTTAAGCAATTAATGTGTTAATTTCTGAAAAATAATTTTACTTTTAAACTTTTATTTATTATAAAACCCATGAATTATGAAATTTAAATTACTTTTAACAACATTATTGACAATTACAACCGTAGCTTTTTCTCAAAACAAAAGCACAATTTGGAATGCTACGACAAAAAAAAATACTATGGTTCCTCTTGAAGCTAGAATACAGCTTCCTGAGAACAAGCTTTTCGACTTGAATCTTACAAGTCTAAGAACAAACCTGAGCAGTGCACCTGCAAGATTGGCAAATTCTAAATCTAACTCTATTATATCTTTACCAAATGCGGATGGCGTGATAGAGAGATATCGTGTTTACGAAAATTCAAGCATGGATCCTGCTTTGGCGGCAAGATTTCCAGAAATTAAATCATATCTTGGAATTGGAATTGATAATCCGTCAGCAACTGCACATTTCAGTGTTTCGCCATTAGGATTTAAATCAATGGTCCTTTCTCCTGATAAATCTGCTGTATTTATTGAGCCTATTTCTGCTGATTTAGGAACATACACAGTTTACAGAAAAGCAGATCGAGCCGAATCACTTACTCGTTTTGAATGTAGTGTTATTGATAAAGTTGCCCCACAAATAGATGCAATGGCAAGACCAAATGCTGATGATTCGGTTTTAAGAACATTTCGTCTAGCTTTATCTGTAACTGCAGAGTATACAACATATTTTGGCGGAACAAAAGCGCTAGCTCTTGCCGCTATGAATAATTCAATGACGCGTGTAAATGGCGTTTTTGAAAAGGATTTTGCTGTAAAAATGGTATTGGTTGCTAATAATGACTTAGTTATTTACACTGATGCAACTACCGACCCTTATTCTCCAGCAGCAAGTTTATCAAATTGGAATTCCCAATTACAATCAACGTTAACCTCAGTAATTGGTGAAGCAAATTATGATGTTGGACACCTTTTTGGCGCTTCTGGTGGAGGTGGAAATGCAGGTTGTATTGGTTGTGTTTGTGTAAATGGTTCAAAAGGTAGTGCCTATACTTCTCCGAACAATGGCATCCCATCTGGGGATACATTTGATATTGACTATGTGGCTCACGAATTTGGTCACCAGTTTGGTGGAAATCACACGTTTTCTATGAGTAATGAAGGAACAGGCGCCAATATGGAGCCAGGTTCAGGATCGACAATTATGGGTTATGCAGGTATTACTAGTCAAGATGTTCAACCTAATTCTGATGCTTATTTTCATGCAATTACTATTCAACAAGTCACTAATAATATTAAAACCAAAACTTGTCAAACTAATACAGTTACGGGAAATTCAGTTCCAACTGCTGGTGCCGGTTTAGATTATACAGTTCCTAAAAGCACACCGTTTGCACTTACAGGCGCAGGCACAGATGCTAACGGAGATGTACTGACTTACAACTGGGAACAATTTGATAATGCAGCTTCTACTGCAACTGGAGCTAGTTCTGCTGCTAGTGCAACTAGAACGACAGGACCAACTTTTAGATCTTATAACTCATCAACTTCTCCTATTAGATATTTTCCAAATATGACAAGGGTTTTGGCTGGTGCAACCACCACTGCTGGAACTGAAATAACAGTAGAAGCATTACCCTCTGTAGCAAGAACTATGAATTTCAGATTAACAGTTCGTGACAATAGAGCTGGTGGTTCTGCAAATAATTCTGATGATATGATTGTAACTGTAAATGCTACTGCCGGACCGTTTACTGTAAGTTCTCCAAATACTGCCGTCTCCTATGTTGGTGGAAGTACTCAAACGATAACATGGGCAGTGGCCGGAACAACAGCAAACGGGGTAAACTGTGCCAATGTTGATATCTTAATCTCAACTAATGCTGGAGCGTCTTGGTCAACTTTACTAGCCGCAACGCCTAATGACGGAACACAAGCTGTAACTATTCCTAACACCGCTGGTACTTCAAACAGAATTATGGTTAAAGGAACAAATCACATTTTCTTTGATGTATCTAATACGAACTTCACAATAACAGCAGGTGCTGCTCCTGATACTGTTGCACCAACGGCTCCAACATTAACTGCTTCTGGAACTACATCTACTACAACAAACTTATCTTGGTCTGGTGCTACGGATAATATAGCAGTAACTGGGTATGATGTGTTTAGAAACGGATCCTTAATTGGTTCTACAGCAGCTACAACTTTTGCTGTAACTGGCTTACTAAACTCAACAACTTACTCATTCACTGTAAAATCAAAAGATGCTGCCGGAAATGTTTCTCCGGACAGCAATAGCGTAAGTGTTACAACTTTAACTCCGGCTCCGGATACAATAGCACCAACAGCGCCAACATTAACTTCTTCTGGGACTACTTTAACTTCAACTAATTTATCTTGGACTGGTGCCACAGATAACGTAGCTGTTACAGGATACGATGTATACCAAGATGGTGTATTTAAAACTTCTACTACTTCAACAATATTAGCTGTAACTGGACTTTCTTCTTCCAGAACTTATGCATTTTATGTACAAGCTAAAGATGCTGCTGGAAATATTTCAGTTGCTAGTAACACTGCGAACGTAACTACTTTAACTCCTGATACAACAGCGCCAACAGCGCCATCAGTAACTGCTTCTGGAACTACATCTACTGCAACAAACTTGTCTTGGACAGGTGCTGCAGACAACGTAGGGGTTACAGGATACGATGTATATAGAGGAATAACTTTAATAGGTTCTACGACTACAGCAACTACTTTTGCAGTAACTGGTTTAACCGCTTCAACAGCTTATACTTTTAATGTCAGAGCAAAAGATGCTGCTGGTAATATTTCGTTAAATAGTAATACCGTTTCAGTTACAACTTTAGCTGTTGCAACAGTAACTTATTGCACTTCTCAAGGTAACAGTACAGCTGACGAAAAAATTGGTAAAGTTGTTTTCGGAACAATAAACAATACTTCAACGGGGACTGCTGGATACGAAAACTTCACGGCACTTTCTACTAACGTAGTTCGAGGAACAGCTTACCCAATTACAATTACACCATCATGGACAAGCACAGTATTTAAAGAAGGGTACGTAGTATGGATTGATTACAATAAAGATGGTGACTTTTTAGATACAGGTGAAAAAGTATGGACAAAAGCAGCTTCAACTACAACGCCAGTAACTGGAACTTTCACGATTCCTGCAACCGCAACTTTAGGAGCTACTAGAATGAGAATTCAAATGTCTTACAATTCTTTACAAACATCTTCATGTGCCGCATTCTCTTTTGGTCAAGTAGAAGATTACACTGTAAACATCTCTTTAACTGCCAGAATTGATGAAACTTCTAACGCCGGAATTTCATTCAACCTCTATCCAAACCCTGTTAAAGGGGATGTATTAAACATTGCTAACCTTGAATCTCCATCAACTTATAGAATTTTCAATATGATGGGACAAGAATTAGGAAGTGGTAAAATTGAAAACGAAAGTATTTATGTTGGTTCATTACAAACAGGAACTTTCCTAATTGAAGTTTCTAATGGAACTTCAACCAAAACAAAACGTTTTATCAAAGAATAATTTTTTATAAAAAAGACGAAAGCCATACTGAAAAGTGTGGCTTTTTTTATTGATTTATTTTGCTACTTTTGACTTTAAAAAATCAGCCATACTAATGAAAAAAATTCTTTTATTAATCATTATCACAATGAGTATAACAACATCGGCTCAACAAATTTTATCACCGGAAACTTTATGGAAACTTGGTAGGGTATCCACTATCGGAATTTCTAAAGACGGAAAATCAATCGTCTATAAAGTGTCAACTCCGGCTGTAGAGGAAAATAAATCCAATTCGAAATTTTATACCATTCCAGTTGCTGGAGGAAACGCAGTTGAAGTTCAAGAAAACGATACTAAAGATTTAGTTGTTGACAAAAATATTTCTCCTGACGGTAAATACATTTTGTCTTCGCAAGAAGTTAAAACCGAAAATGTTTTAGGTAAAGATTTTTATCCAGAATTAGACAAATCAGAAGCGCAAATTTATGATGGCTTAGATTATCGTCATTGGGATACTTGGAATACAGGATGGCATAATCATGTTTTTTTTGCTCTAAATAAAGGAAGTAAGCTAACTCCGTTTGACATCATGAAAGATGAACCTTATGATTCTCCTCAAAAACCATTCGGCGGAGATGAAGATTATATATGGTCTCCCAATAGCAAAAGCATTATCTATGTTTGCAAAAAGAAATTCGGAACTGCTTATGCTACTTCTACA
>CALQCV020000094.1 GCA_943329165.2 Candidatus Nitrotoga sp. CP45
AGATGTTAGACCATCAGATATGATAGAACAACAAATCGGAGATCGTTATCCAAGTGGTGTTTACAACGTGGTTGTAACGCAAGGTGAAGAAGTGAAAACTCTTCGTGTGATTAAACGATAAGTAATCAAATTAATAAAGCAAAAAGACCTTCGAGAAATCGAGGGTCTTTTTTTGTTGTCGGAAAGTTGAAAAAAATAGTAGTATTATAATTCAGTTGTGTCTGTTCCCAATTCAAGGTCATCTAAATCTCTTCTGTCTTTTTTTGTTGGTCTTCCGGTTCCTGCTTTGCGATAATGCTCTTTAGAAAGTTTTAGCAATTCCAGGTGTGCAAAAGTTTCAGGAGGTGTTTCATCTTTTCGATAGATATCAACCAACTTGGCTCCAACACGGTTTTGTGGAATGTCTAAAACAATTATTAAATAGGTAATTTGATCTTTTCTAAAGGTAATTTTGTCCATTGGAAAAACCTCTTTGGAAGGCTTTGCAACTTGACCATTGACGGTGATATGATTTTTCCGGCAAGCTTCTGTAACCATGTTTCTGGTTTTATAATAACGAACACACCATAAATATTTATCTACTCTCATTTTTTTTCCAAAATCAACGTTAAATTGTATACAAAAATAAATCAATATTGTATCTTGCAGGCTTAAAATTCAAATAATAATGAATAATTTTTTTAAAATTATATTTCTTTTTACTTTAGGTTTAACTGTAGTCTCGTGCTCTAAAAACGATAGTAATAGTGCACAACCTCTTCGCGATTTTACAGAGCAATACACAAAAGATTTAGCTAATATCGAAACCTATATGCATACGCATTATATGGAAGTAGTTAATAATCCCGGAGCGACAAATGACCAAGATGTTACTTTTACTTTAATTCCAGAGGGAGGAACGCAAACCGCAATTTGGGATCAAACAACGTATCCAATACGAACAAGATATGTAACTGTTAAACAAAACGATGTTGATGTTACCTATAAAATTTATTATATTCAGTTAAGACAAGGTTCAGGTGCAAACAGCAAATCACCAACTAATGTCGATAGAGTATTAACTTCTTACAGAGGAGAATATATTTATAGCAATACTGTAACTGAAGGAACTCCGCCGGTGTCAACCACAACAATAAAATCTACGGAGTTTGAAGAATCAATTGATCCACAAAATTATTTTAATTTGACAGGTGTTATTAGAGGGTGGAGCGAAATTTTCCCACAGTTCAAAACCGGTACTTATTCAGGAAATCCGGATGGTGTTTATCCACCAAATTTAGATGGTACAACATCGTATTATAATTTTGGTGCAGGAATAATGTTTCTTCCATCAGGATTAGCTTATTATGGTACTTCGAGTGGAGGAATCCCATCATATTCACCACTTATTTTTAGTTTCAAATTATATGAAATTCAAAGAACCGATCTCGATGGTGATGGAATCTATTCATATCAAGAAGATCTGGCAACTGCAACTACCTCAAGTAATGGAACTGTAACTGTAATTAATGGTGTTCCTGATGGATATGTTTATAATATGGCAGAAGGTATAATAAATCCGGATGACACAGATGGAGACGGAATTGCTGATTTCTTGGATGTGGATGATGATGGAGATTTCTTTAGTACTAAAAGTGAAATAAAAAATCCTATAACCGGTCAATCTTATCCTTTTGCAGATATTCCTACTTGTGGTGGATCAGGAAATGGAAAGAAAAAATATTTAGATCCAAGCTGTCATTATCAACCGTAAAAAAAATCCCGCTCAATTTAGAACGGGATTTTTTAGCTACATAAACAAAGAATTATTTTCTCCTAATTACTCTTTCCACAGCTTCCACAATCGCTTGATTGTTTAACTTGTATTTTTCCATCAATTGTGACGGAGTTCCGCTTTCGCCAAAGCTATCATTTACAGCAACAAACTCTTGTGGTTTTGGGTTATTCAAAGCTAAAACTCGAGCTACGCTTTCGCCTAAACCACCCAATAAATTATGTTCTTCAGCGGTAACTACGCAACCTGTTTTTGCCACCGATTTCAAAATAGCAGCGTCATCCAAAGGCTTAATAGTGTGTATATTAATAACTTCTACCGAAATACCTTTTGCTTCCAATGCTTCTGCAGCAATTAATGCTTCCCAAACCAAATGACCAGTAGCTATAATTGTTACATCAGTTCCTTCATTCAGCATAATCGCTTTTCCTATTACGAAAGGTTCATCGGCAGGCATGAAGTTCGGCACCACCGGACGTCCAAAACGTAAATATGCCGGACCATGATGATCCGCTAAAGCAAGTGTTGCCGCTTTGGTTTGATTATAATCACATGTATTGATTACCGTCATTCCGGGTAACATTTTCATTAATCCAATATCTTCCAAAATTTGGTGCGTGGCGCCATCTTCTCCTAAAGTTAATCCCGCATGAGAAGCACAAATCTTCACATTCTTATCGGAGTAAGCTACTGACTGTCGGATTTGATCATAAACCCTTCCGGTTGAAAAGTTAGCAAAGGTTCCTGTAAAGGGAATTTTACCACCGATAGTTAAACCGGCTGCAATGCCAATCATGTTTGCTTCTGCAATTCCAATTTGGAAAAAACGCTCCGGATGATTTTTCTTGAAATCATCAAACTTTAACGAACCAATTAAGTCGGCACAAAGTGCAACGACATTTTCATTTTTTTGCCCAAGCTCGGTCATTCCTGCTCCGAATCCTGAACGAGTATCTTTACTTCCTGTGTTTTCGTATTTTTTCATTTTATGCTGAATTTATTTCAGTATCTTTTTATTAGTAGTCTCCTAAAGTTTCTGCGTTCTGAGCTAATCCGATTGCTAATTGTTCGTCATTTGGTGCTTTTCCATGCCATGCGTGGGTGTACATCATAAAATCAACGCCATGTCCCATAACGGTATGTAACAAAACACAAACGGGTTTCCCTTTTCCGGTTCTGTTTTTTGCTTCGGTCATTCCTTTGATAACAGCTTCAATGTTGTTTCCTTCTTTGATTTCCAATACATCCCAGTCAAAAGCTTCAAACTTGGCTTTCAGGCTGCCCATGTATAAGACTTCATCTGTTGAACCGTCAATTTGTTGACCGTTTAAATCGACTGTTGCAATTAAGTTGTCGACTTTTTTAGCAGACGCATACATAATTGCTTCCCAATTTTGGCCTTCTTGTAATTCTCCATCACCATGAAGTGAATAGATTAAATGATTGTCGCCATTTAGTTTTTTAGCTTGTGCTGCCCCAATAGCAACCGACATTCCTTGTCCCAACGAACCCGAAGCAATTCGCACGCCAGGCAATCCTTCGTGTGTTGTTGGATGACCTTGCAAACGTGAATTAAGTTTTCTGAAAGTGGCCAATTCGGCAACAGGGAAATAACCGCTGCGCGCCAAAACACTATAGAATAAAGGCGAAATGTGACCATTTGACAAGAAAAATAAATCTTCACCAATGCCATCCATGTTGAAGCCTGATTTTCTGTCCATCAATTGCTGGTAAAGGGCAGTAATAAATTCTGTACAACCAAGTGAACCACCGGGATGACCTGAATTTACGGCGTGTACCATGCGAAGAATGTCTCTTCTAACTTGTGTTGAAAAATCTTGAAGTTGTTGTGTGTTAGACATTTTTTGTAGTTAAAAATTAGATGTGGTCAAAAGTAATTCTAATTTTCACGAACGGCAAAAGTTTTATAAATTAGTTATTAAGTGGTTATCAATAAAATAATATTCCTACTGTAATTATATAATAAAAGAACAATATCTTATAATTTATCTTGGTAAAAGACTAGTAACTTGTTGTTGTAAAATCTAACATATGAAAAAGGCAAAAACTATTTATTATTTAGATGATGATTTTGATGATTTAGGCTTCTTTAAAGAAATTACAGAGGAATTAGGTTATGTTGTTAAAGTGTTTTCAGACGGTCGAAAAATGCTATTAGTTTTAGAAATTCAAGACGAAAGACCTGATGTAATTTTCTTGGATATTCACATGCCTGTGCTTAATGGTGAAGAAATTTTGGAAATCATAAAAAAATCGGATGAGTTGAAAGACATACCCGTAGTAATGGTATCTGGAGCTTATCCAAAAAAATTGCTTCAATATTGCTCCGATATGGGAGTGTACTGTTTGGTAAAAAGACACAATTTCCAAGAATTGAAACAGAATATTGCTGAAATGTTAGAACAATTAAAATTAATTAAAGCATAATTTTCCAGCATAAATTTATGCATATTCCTGAAACTTTTCAGCGAAATCTTTATGTTAAATAAAATCCTAAATCCTGATTCCTAAATCCTAATTCTTTTATCTTTGCCGACTGATTAAAAGAAGAACATGAAATGAGCCATTGTAAGCTTTCTCGTTATTTTGAGATTACCTTGGCGAATTACACTTGACTTTTTACAGCAATTAAGACGACAAATGAAATTTGATTTATTACAAAAAGACCCTAATTCAAAAGCACGGGCGGGAAGTATCACTACAGACCACGGTGTAATTGAAACTCCAATATTTATGCCCGTTGGTACCGTTGCCTCTGTAAAAGGAGTACATCAGCGTGAATTAAAAGAAGAAATCAATCCTGATATTATTCTCGGAAATACCTATCATTTGTACTTGCGTCCGCAAACAGCTATTTTGGAGGCGGCAGGTGGTTTACATAAATTTATGAATTGGGATAGAAATATCCTGACTGATTCCGGTGGATATCAAGTGTATTCGCTTTCTGCTAACAGAAAAATTAAAGAAGAAGGCGTAAAATTCAAATCGCATATCGACGGTTCTTACCACGTTTTTACTCCGGAGAATGTAATGGAAATACAGCGAACAATAGGCGCTGATATTATCATGGCGTTCGACGAATGTACACCTTATCCATGTGATTACCGCTATGCACAAAAATCAATGAAGATGACGCATCGTTGGTTGGATAGATGTATCAGTCATTTAGAAAAATTACCCACAAAATATGGTTTTGACCAAACTTTCTTCCCCATCGTGCAAGGAAGTACTTATAAAGATTTACGTCAGCAATCGGCTGAGTATATTGCTAATTCAGGGCAACAAGGAAATGCTATTGGTGGACTTTCAGTTGGTGAACCAGCAGAAGAAATGTACGCCATGACCGAAGTTGTTTGCGATATTCTTCCCGAAGACAAGCCACGCTATTTGATGGGCGTTGGAACACCAATAAACATTTTGGAAAACATCGCTTTAGGAATCGATATGTTCGATTGTGTGATGCCAACACGAAATGCAAGAAACGGAATGTTATTTACAGCAAACGGTACTATCAACATCAAAAATAAAAAATGGGAAGACGATTTTTCACCGCTTGATGAAATGGGATATACCTTTGTGGATTCGGAATACACCAAAGCCTATTTGCGCCATCTTTTTGCTGCCAATGAATATTTGGGTAAACAAATTGCTACAATTCACAATTTAGGCTTCTATATGTGGTTGGTTCGTGAAGCAAGAAAACATATCTTAGCGGGAGATTTCAGAACTTGGAAAGACATGATGGTAAAAAATATGAGCCAAAGATTATAGTTGATTTGGTAATATGTGGATTCGGTTATTTGAGCCGAATAACCAAATAACCGAATAACCAAATAAACAACAATGCTGAAAATAATTGACAAATACATTCTCAAACGGTATTTAGGAACATTCGCCGTAATGTTGCTCATGTTTATTCCTATTGGGATAGTTATTGATGTTTCGGAAAAAGTTAATAAAATGATTGAGAATCAGGTTGCTTTCTCAGCTATTGCCGAATATTATCTTGACTTCACCATTTATTTTGCCAATCTTTTATTCCCGATATTTTTATTTCTTTCGGTAATTTGGTTTACCTCAAAGCTTGCCAATAATACCGAGATTATTGCTATTTTAAGTTCGGGTATTTCTTTCTCAAGATTTCTGCGGCCGTATATTATAGGAGCAACGATTGTATCGATTTTTGCTTTGGTTATGACGATTTATTTAGTTCCTAGTGCCAGTTCAGGATTTAAAAGCTTTAGATATATCTATCTCACTAATGATGGAGTTAGTGATATGCGAGATGATACTGATGTGTTTCGTCAAATCAGTAAAGATGAATATATTTTTGTGAGTAACTTTAATCAAATTTCCAAAATGGCTTTTAATTTTTCGATGGAGAAATTTGAAGGAGACAAGTTAAAATATAAATTAGTAGCAAGTAGGATTAAATGGAATCCAAAAGCAAAAAATTACACATTATATAATTACACCAAAAGGAAAGTTGGGCAGTTTGGTGATATCATCGAATCAGGTGAAGTCAAAGACACTATTTTTAAATTTGATTTGGAAGATTTAACGCCGGTGGTTTACATTGCGGAAACCTTGCCATTAAACGAGCTTACTAAATTTATTGATAAAGAAAAAGCGCGTGGTTCTTCCAATATTAATGTGTATTTGGTAGTACTTTATAAAAAATACAGTATCCCTGTTTCTGCTTTTATTTTAACAATTATTGCTGTTGCGGTTTCGTCTATGAAGCGTCGTGGCGGAATGGGAACCAACTTAGCTTTAGGAATTATTCTGGCCTTTGCTTTTGTCTTTTTGGATAAATTTTTTGGAGTTTTAGCCGAAAAATCGGCAGCACCACCATTGCTAGCTGTTTGGACACCAAATATTGTTTTTGGGCTATTAGCTATTTATCTTTTACGAAATGCAAAACGATAACCTAAAAAGTTATTTACACCTCCATTTAATAGTTTTCATTTGGGGATTCACCGCTATTTTAGGTGCGCTGATTTCACTCAATGCTTTGTCTTTAGTCTGGTTCCGAATGCTATTCGCCGTTGGATTTATTGCTATTTACATTGGTTTAAAAAAGTTGTCATTACGAGTTTCTAAAAAAGCGTTATGGCAGTTTTTGCTATTAGGATTAATCATTGCCCTGCATTGGTTTACTTTTTTTCATGCAATCAAAATTTCCAATATTTCGATAACGCTTGCCTGTCTATCTACTGGAGCTTTTTTTACTTCGTTATTGGAACCAATTCTGTATGAAAAAAAAATTGTTTGGTATGAAGTGTTCTTCGGATTATTGGTGTTTTTTGGACTTTACATTATTTTCGATGTAGAAAAAAACTACTTCTGGGGAATATTGACTGCTTTAGCATCCGCTTTTTTATCCG
>CALQCV020000095.1 GCA_943329165.2 Candidatus Nitrotoga sp. CP45
ACAGTAACTGTTGGAACATATACTTATAATGCATCTGCACAAGGACCAATTGCAGCGACAAACACAGGAACAGGTTCAAGTTATACCTTTAGTTATGTTGGAACAGGAAGCACTACGTATGCAGCAAGTTCAACGCTTCCAACAGCGGCGGGTACTTACACTGCTACAGCAACAGTAGCTGCAAACGGAAACTTTGGTTCAGCAAGTTCATCAGCAACAGCCTTTACTATTGGTGTAGCCACACCAACGGTAACAGTAACTGTTGGAACATATACATACACAGGAACAGCACAAGGCCCAACTGTAGCAACAAACACAGGAACAGGTTCAAGTTATACCTTTAGTTATGTTGGAACAGGAAGCACTACGTATGCAGCAAGTTCAACGCTTCCAATAGCGGCGGGTACTTACACTGCTACAGCAACAGTAGCTGCAAACGGAAACGATGGTTCAGCAAGTTCATCAGCTACGGCATTTACTATCGCAGTAAAATCAGTAACGATTACTGCGCTAGATCAGTTTAAATGTGTGGGAGAAAATTATAATTTACCAACAAATGGTTACACAGTTACAGGTTTAGTTGCTCCGCAAACTATAGGTTCTGTCAGTTTATCAAGTACTGGGAGTCCATCAAATGCGAATGTTGGCACTTATCCTATTCTTGCGGGAAATGCTTCAGGAGGAAGTTTTAATCCTTCAAATTATTCTATCTCTTACGTTGAAGGTACACTTACAGTTGCGCCATTGGCAGTAGGAGGAACCGCCTCAGTTCCCTCTAGCACACTTTGTACTGGAAGTAGTACCGTTATAACTTTAACAAATTATACAGGAAACATTCAATGGCAATCGTCAAATAATGGAAGTTCTTGGACAGCTATAACTGATGCTACAAATAGTACCTATACTACACCAAATTTAACACAAAACACTTATTATAGAGCTATTGTTACAAGTGGTGACTGTGCTTCAGTTTCAAGTTCAAGCGTTAGTTTAACGATACAGTCAGCACCAACTGCGGTATTGTCTGGAACATCTTCTACTTGTGCAGGAGGCAGCCGAAATCTTATTGTAACAGTTAACGGTGCAGGTTCTCCTTATACTGTTGTGTATTCAGATGGTACTACAAACAATTTTACAGTGAATAGTTATGTTTCTGGTACCAATATTTCAGTATCACCAGCGGCGAATACAACCTACACTCTGATATCGGTTACAACTGCATCTGGATGTACAGCAACTATTAGTGGCTCAGCAGTTGTTACTGTGTTTACTGCCACGACTACATGGAGTGGAACTGCCTGGAGCAATGGAGAGCCAGATGCTTCCAAAGTAGCTATTATATCGGGTGCTTTTACCTCGCCAGGTAGTGCAGCGCCTCATAATTTAACAGCTTGTAGATTGACTGTAACTAATAATGCAACTGTGTTGATTAAGTCTGGTGATAGTGTAACTTTGAATGGGTCGTTAACGGTAAATACAGGTAGTGTAGTTACATTTAACAGCGGTGCTAGCTTGCTACAAACCGGCACAACTAATGAAAATTCAGGTTCTATAGTAGTCAAGCGTGATAGTTCACGTATAAAACGATTGGATTATACGTTATGGTCATCGCCAGTTGAAAATCAAGGTTTGTATTCTTTTTCACCTACAACCTTATCAAATCGATTTTATGTCTACAATGCCCAACTTAATACTTATAGTAATACGGATGTTGGTTTCAATTTAACTAATTTACAATATCCTTCACCTTTGGTTGCACCTGTTGGTATTAACGGTACGGATTCAGCTAATGTTCCTTTTGTTCCCGCTAAAGGATATTTAATACGCACGCCATGGAATCATGCTACCTCGCCAACGGCATGGTCCGGGACATTTACAGGAAAACCTAATAATGGTACTATTTCTATGCCTTTAACCGATTATGGTATTGGGAAGCGTTTTAATTTAATTGGTAATCCATATCCGTCAGCGATTGATGCGGAAACTTTTATTCAAACCAATATCGATAATGGTTCTATTACAGGTACAGTATACTTTTATAGAAAAACCAATGGAGCTAACAATGGATCCTATTGTTCACAAAACTTGGTTGGTTATACAAGTAATGGAGACCCAGGGATTTCAAGTATGGCAATGAATCCTTTTAGTAATGCACATATAAATATTGTCCCAGTAGGACAAGGATTCTTTGTAGAAGGCACAGGTGCAGGCACAGGAAGTGTTGTTTTTACAAACGAAATGCGTATCAATACTAATAGTAATCGTTTCTTTAAAACCACAAACACTGTAGAGAGAAATCGTATTTGGTTGAATGTTACGAATGCTACTGGTTCTTTTTCACAAGCTATGATTGGTTATATGACAGGTGCTACCCAGGGAGTTGACACGACTATTGACGGAAAATTATTCAGCGATGGTGCTGTTGCATTGGCCTCTTTAATAGGAACTGATGCCTATGTTATACAAGGAAGAGCCTTACCGTTCGATGCGTCTGATGAGGTTCCTTTGAGTTTAAAAATTACAACAGCAGGCGATTATACGATAACGATTGATCATGTAGATGGTTTGTTTTCTGATGGCGCTCAAACGGTTTATTTGAGAGATAATACCACAGGAATTGTGCATAATTTAAGTGCTGAAGGTTATACTTTTGCATCGGCAGCAGGAACATTTGACACACGCTTTGACATTATCTATCAAACGTCGACATTAGCTGTTAGTATTCCAACTTTTAACGAAAGTCAAGTGGTTATTTATAAAACACCAACCAATGAAATTTCGATTAACACAGGAAATATTGTGATGTCAATGGTTAAGATATTTGATATCAGAGGAAGATTGCTTCAAGAGCTGAAAGATATTAATGCTACACAAACCGTAATTAATGCAGGATTATCAACGGAGATTTTATTAGTTCAAATTACCTCAGAAGAAGGTATAGTAGTAACTAAAAAGGTATTGTTCCCAAGAACGTCTCTAAAACTTGATAAAAACTTGATGATAAAAACACAAGTAGCAGAAGACGAATAAAAAGTAACAGTTTTTTAATTTTTTTAATAATGTTGTTGAAGTCCCTACCGAAAGGTGGGGACTTTTTTATTGTTGTACATTAGGAAGTACATCTATTCAAAATTTTGATATTAAATATAAAATACCACTAAAATAATCTAAAATCTACTATATGTAAAAACCTTTTAAATACAAATAAATACCTAAAAACTACTAATAAATACCGTATAACATATAAATTAGCACATAATATTTTTAAAAATTGTAGGTTTTATAGAAAATGTTTTCTTTCTTTGTGAGGTACTAATTTTTTTAGAGTGTAAATAATGTATTCATAATTAAACTATTAATCGTGTTAATAGCTTTCCAGTTATTTTTTACAAAAAGCCACTTATCTGATTTAGTTACTAATTTAAAATTACCCGATTTCTAACATTAAATTAAATAATTGATTATGAAAACATTTTTACTTAACACAGGAAGAAAAATAAATGGGTTTTTACTACTACTACTTTTACTGTTGTTCTATACCCAAAATATTTCGGCTCAAAGATTTGCTGTAACAACTGGTGCCTGGAATGGTGCAATTTGGGCAACAACTGTTAATGGAGTTGCTGGTTCAGCAGCTACCCCAACAACAGGAGATGCAGTTACAATAAACTCTGGCTCAACTGTTACTGTAAACCTAGCTGCAAATGCTGCAAGTTTAATTGTTAATGGTATTTTAAATGTTACAGGTGCTAATCTTACTATTAAAAATGGCGGTTCAGTAACCAATAATAGCGGAGGTTCAATTGTTTTTAATGCAACCAATCTTATAAATGGTGGAGGTAATGGCGCAAATGGAATTTTAATAGCAATTAATAGTGGGTCCAGCCTTACGACTGCGAATGCAAACGGCTTTACTAGTAGTACAGGCAGTTTTCAGCACAATTTAGGCAATCGCAGTCAGACATATAGTCCTGGGGCTAATTTTACATACAATGGAACTATTGCACAAAATACAGGTACAAGCTACCCAACAGCGCTCACAGGTTCACTAACAATCAATAATAGCAATGGTGTTACATTAACAGATGCAGCACGAACAATAACTACAGGGACATTAAATTTGGTGGATGGTACATTCAACACCATACCAGTAGCAACCAACAGATTATCAATTGGAAGTACAGCAACTATTAATCGAAGTGGTGGTAGTATAGCTGGAACTTTGCAAGGAACAGGCGTTTACAATTTAACCTACACTGGCAACAGCAAAACCTCAGGGCCGGAAGCTGCTAATACAGGGTTAAATAATGTGACAGTAAACTTAACAGCAGCGCAGACACTAACATTGGATTCAACCGTAGTGGCACCAGATGGGAATCTGTCTGTCTCCGCTGGTATCTTAGATTTAGGAAGTAATTCAATTAACCGTTCGGCTGCGGGTGGAACATTAACGGTTTCCAACGGAGCAACATTAAAAATAGGGGGAACTAATACCCTTCCTTTAAACTATAATACGCATTCCATAGGTAGCTCTAGTACAGTAGAATATTCTGGAACATCTCAAACAGTCGCTGTAATTAATTCTTCTCAAAACTATGGAAATTTAACTTTAAGCGGTAGTGGCACCAAAACAGTTGCCAGCGCAATAACGGCCAGCGGCACTACCACGGTAAATAGTGGGGTAACATTTGCAACGGGGGCAGCCTTTACCGCCAATGGTGCAGTTGCTATAAATGGTACTTTCCTAATTAACCAGGGTGGTTTTGGAGGTGGCTCAGGTACTTGGACTTATGGGAGCAATACAAACCTTATTTACAACTACACACAAACAACATTTTACGGACCTGTTGATGCCACCCATAAATACTGGCCTGTAATAAGTGGCCCTACAAATGTCACGCTTCAAATGCAAAACAATGCCTCTCTTGATGCAGGCGAATTGCGTATGGGAGTTGCCCGAACTATTACAGGTGCTTTGACGTCAAATAATGCCAATGGTCGCACTATGATATTTAATTTGAATGGTAATAATTTTCAGTCTGCTTCGTTAATAGTAGGAACTACAGCACCTTTGACTTTATTGAGCACAGCCGTAACAACAGTCACTGGAAATATAAATATTAATGCCGATTTTGCAATTAATGGGGATTTAAATGTAGGTGGAAACTGGACTAAGAGTGCATCTGGTATAACCTTTACAAGAAATTCAAAAGCAGTATTCTTTATAGGAAGCGGTACAACTCAAACAGTAACTATTACTGGTGGAGGAACAGAGACATTTGATTATTTACTAATTGATAAAGCAAGTGCAGGTTCAGTGCAATTGGGAAGTGCAACAAACATTACAATTGCTGCTAATACAGCCAATACATTTGAAATTAAAACTTCTGCAAGCAGTTTAGATTTGAATGGAAATACGCTTAATCTATCAGCTTCAGGAGGTAATATTTATGCCAATAGTGTTGCGGCAAGTATCATTGGAGGAAGTGGAAGTAAAATTGTTGTAAGCGGTGGTATCAAAAATTTTGTAAATACGCAGCCTGCTGATATGGGTTCTTGGACTTTTACTACTGGTGTTACCCTTGAAGCTAGTAACGGAGTCAATTTTGGAACCCAAACTACTGTTAATGGTACTTTTAAAATACTAAGTAGTGGTTTTGCTTCTGGTAATACAGCACCTTTTTACGCTAATGGTTCTACGTTAGAAATTAGTACAGGTGGAACTTTTTCACTTTATGATAACGGTGGCTCAAATGAGTCTGGGGGTTGGTTTAGAAATAATGCAAGTACTGGAAGCGCTCAAAGAGGTGTGCCTTGGAACTTTACAATCAGCGGAAACACAACTGTAAATTACAACAGTGTAGCTGATGCCAATCCGAGATATAGTAATGGTAATATCGATATTCAGAGCGGTTCGTTTTTTACTCTTGGTGGTTCAGCTGGAGGAAATTTGTTTATCAGAGGAAATTTTTCACGAGGAGGCACTTTTACTCCAAATAGTAGATTAGTAACCTTTGATGGAACTTCATCTCAAACTATTAATAATGCTACAACTTTTTATGACTTAAGTAATACTAACATAGCGTCTCCTTTAATTCTTGGCGCAATTATGAAGGTAACTAATAACCTTTCTATAGCTTCATCTGCTTTTTTAAATTTAGGTTCATTTATTCATACCGCGGGTTCACTAACGCTTAATGGATCGGCACAAGGCACAGGTTCTTCTTACGGCGGAACAGTTTCACCTGCAGCTACTATTTCGGCATTCTTTACTAATACCACAGGAGTTGTGAATATTGGAATATGTGGTAACTATAGTCTTACTTCTACGGCTGCAGCTGCAGCTATTTGTACAGGAGATTTTGCTACAATTAATTTAGTGAATAGTTCTCCAGCTAATTTACCTGATGGAACATACCAATTGTTTTATACAATTGGCGCTCCAAATGCTGGCTCTGGTTCAGCTTCAATGACCATTTCGGGAGGAACTGGAACGGGGTCTTTTACTACCACAGATTCTTTAGCAACTAGTGGACCCACTAGTATTACTATAGATTATATCAGAAGTGGTTGTGTATCTATAATTAGCGCTAATAAAACAGCTACGATAGCCGTCAATGTCGTTCCGTTAGGGCCAGTCATTGCAAAGGTTCCAACAGATGCAACAGTGTGTGTTGGACTAACGCTAACCATATCAGTAACTACGGCAGGAACAGGTGGCGCAATATCTCCACAGGACGAATACCGTTTTTCGACAGATAATGGGTCAAGTTGGTCGAATTGGGGAACAAGCTTACCAAGTTTTGCAGCAGTAACTGGAACCAATATTGTAGAATCACAAAGGACATCAACAGGTTCAGGATGTTCGACAGCTGCTGGTAACACAGTGAGTTGGACGGTTTCAAATGCAAACACATGGATTGGCGGCACAAGCACAGCTTGGAATAATGCATTAAACTGGTCTTGTGGTATTGTTCCAATTCCTGCAACCGATGTAACGATTGGCACATCAACTAATGACCCTATTATAACCTCAAATGTAGCCATCAAC
>CALQCV020000096.1 GCA_943329165.2 Candidatus Nitrotoga sp. CP45
AACTGGCTTTGACATTGTTGTAAAAATCTTCAAAAGCTATGTAAATTGACATTTCGTTTAGAATAAATTGAAGTGTAAAGTTATGGAAAGTTGCAGAATTTTACTTGTTTTCCTGCAAGGTTTCAAAAATCTTGTAGGTATGTAAAATCATATATACCTACAAGGTCAAAAAAAGCCCTTGCAGGACAAATTTAAAAAAACCAGCTCGCCACAAAAATCGCAGTTATCACACAAATCAAATCTACTAAAAGCATTGTTCCAAGAGTATATCTAGTGTTTTTAACATTGATGCTCCCAAAGTAAACAGCGATCACATAAAATGTAGTTTCGGCACTACACTGGAAAATACAGCTAAGTCTTCCTGTGAAAGAATCGGGCCCAAACGTTCGCATCGAGTCAATCATAAATCCACGTGAACCGCCAGAACTAAATGGTCGTAGCATCGCAACCGGTAATGAATCTGTAATTTGTTTGCTAACGCCAATATTAGAAAATGCAAACGAAATTCCGTTGCTAATAATTTCGAACAAACCACTATTTCTAAAGAAGGAAATCGCCACCAACATTCCCATAACATAAGGGAAAATGGTAACTCCGGTTTGTAAACCGTTATTGGCACCAGTTACGAAAGCATCAAAAATAGTCGTGTCTTTTTCAACGAATTTTTTCTCATGAATAAAAGAAAATATCAATGTGAAACCAATGATGGCAACAAGCATTAAACCCGAAAGATTCGACGTAAAGGCATTTTTTCCAATCAAATCCAATCCGTTTACATAAAACAATAATCCAACAATGGCAGCAATTATCGTCATCAAGGCAACCACTAAAGAAGCACTTTTAAAGTTTATTTTTTGTCGGATTCCAACAATTAGGAACGCTGCAATAGTTCCGATAAACGAGGTAATAATGCAAGGCAACATCACGTCTGCTGGATTGCTGGCATTTTCTGCTGCACGATATCCAATAATAGATGTCGGAATCAACGTTAATCCGGCCGCATGCAAACACATAAACATAATTTGAGCATCGCTGGCTTTATCTTTTTCGGGATTGAGTTCCTGTAAACTCTGCATGGCTTTTAATCCAAATGGTGTTGCGGCAGAATCTAATCCCAGAAAGTTAGCGGCAAAATTCAACGTCATATAGGAAATAGATTCGTGGTTTTTTGGAACTGTCGGAAAGACTTTTACAAAAACCGGACTTAGTTTTTTGGCTAATTTTTCAGAAGCTCCTGAGTCTATCAGTAGTTGCATTAATCCACAGAAAAATGCCAAATACGCAATTAACGGGAGAATTAAATCGAGTAAACTGTTTTTGCATGTTGGCAACAATCCATCCGACTTTTGAATGCCAGAATAAATTTTAACAGTCTTTGCTTTATAAACATAAGTAGTATCTGCATTGAGTGTATCTCTATTGATAAGCATGGTTTGTTCAGGTGCTTTTTTGATGCTGTCCATGATAAATTTTGGCAGCTGTTCCACATACTTTTCGGAAATTAAAATCGGGTCATCTTTTTTCCCGTTGAGAACATTATCAATAGTATAGCTGCTTCCGATACACAAACTGAATATTACAAAAGCTATAGAGGATACAAAAATAGCCAGCCAAAATCTACTTAAAACCATACGTTGTTTTTTTGTAAATATAGCATTTATCGATTTTGAATTAAAAAATTAAGTTCAAATTTTATTACCGCATTTATAACCTATTAAACAAAAGCTAAATTTTTCTGATTATTTGTCAATAAAATACAGATATTAATTTGGTGTTTATATATTTACCGACTTTTATTAACACTCAACAACCATTTCAACCCAAATATGAAAAAGAATTACTTCTTATTGCTAACAATTATTTTTATTTCGTGTTCAGTTTTTGGTCAATCACAGGCTGATGTTAAAAAAATTATTGCCAACTATGATATGACAAAGCTTAAAAATACCGAAGCTTTTTATAGAAAAAAAGAACAAGCTGATAAGCGAAAAGCAATTGCTGTTGCTTTGACTAAAAATTGGCCACTTAGTATAAAAGATGCGGATGGAAATTTTTCTGAATTAATGAGACTTTCCGCAGACGGTTTTCCACTTTATTATTCTACACAAAATGTAAATGCAGCAAGAACTACCAGAGCAAATCACTTAAATTCCGGAGGTTCTTTGGGTTTAACCTTAAATGGCCAGGGAATGGTTGTTAGAGAATGGGACGGTGGAAATGTTAGAGCAAGCCATAATGCTTTTGACGGAAGAGTTGCTGTAATTGACAACCCGTCAAGCTCTTCAACTGCATCGCATCCAACACATGTGTGCGGGACTATGGTTGCCAGTGCTTCTCCAAGTGCTGTCAGAGGCATGGCGTATCAAGCCAATGCCAGAACATTCGACTGGGATTCTGATGATTCAGAAGCTATTTCAGAAGCGCAACTTGGAATGCTTATCTCCAATCACTCTTATGGTGTTCCTATTACAAACGCTGGAACAACATTGCCTTCATGGTTCATAGGTTCATATTCATCTGAAGCTAATATTTGGGATGAACTTGCTTATAATGCACCTTATTATCTCCCAGTAATGTCTGCCGGAAATGATGGGCAAAATGAAAATAATCCTGACCCGGTATTATTTGGGTATGACAAACTAACTTCTAATAAAACCGCCAAAAACAATTTAGTTATAGCTAGCTGCGAAGATGTTGCTGCACCAAGCAATGGAACAGTTAACACGGCAAACATAATCATCAGCTCATTTAGCAGCCAGGGTCCTACAGATGATCTTAGAGTAAAGCCAGACATTACAGGAAACGGATCAAATTTAACCTCAACATCAAATACAAGTAACACAGCTACTACTATTATGTCAGGTACTTCCATGGCTTCGCCAAATATTGCAGGAACTTTAGTTTTAATACAGCAACATTATAAAAATGTAACCAATAGCTTCATGCGTGCTGCTACATTAAAAGGTTTAGCTTGTCATACGGCTGATGATGGTGGAAATGTTGGTCCTGATGCCAATTTTGGTTGGGGTTTATTAAATGCTAAAAAGGCTGCAGAAACTATTACTGCTAACGGATTGACTTCCTGGATTTCGGAAGAGAATTTAAACACGGGTCAAGTTTTTACAATGAATGTGAATTCAAATGGAACTACTCCTTTAATCGCTTCCATTACTTGGACAGATTTGCCTGGTCAGGTAAATAATGGCAACTTACCTGCAAATGATCCAACTCCAGCCTTAGTAAATGATTTAGACATTAGAATCACAAAAAACACGACAACCTATTTCCCTTGGAAATTAAATTCTGATCCAAGTTTACCTGCAATAAGAACAGAAGATAATTCAGTAGATAATGTAGAACAAGTTAAAATTGATACTCCAACTGCAGGACAATATACTATTACGGTTACTTCTAAAGGAGCTTTAGTGACCGGAAGTCAAAAATATTCTCTAGTAATAACTGGCATAAATTCGGCTTTTGCCATAAATTCAACTTCCGACAATTTAACTGTTTGCGCTAGTCAAAATGCCGTATATACTTTTAATTATGCTCAAACGGGTTCGGGAACAACAACATTTTCGGCAGTTGATTTACCAAGTGGGGCATCCGCTTCGTTTTCTCCGGCAACTTTAAGTGCAAATGGAATTGTTTCTATGACAATTACTGGTCTAACAAACATTACTCCTAATGAATATTTTGTTGGAATAAAAGGGACTAGCACTACTGAAACTGAAATTAGGTATAAGTCGTTACGCGTTTTCAATGCAACGTTCCAACCAATAACATTGCAAAGTCCAACCAATAGCCAAAACGGATTATCAACTTCTACAAATTTATTGTGGAATAGTCAAACCAATGCCCAACTTTATAGAGTACAAGTTTCAATATCTCCAAACTTTACAACTTTTGTAATTGACGATTTAGTTGCTGCTACTGAATATTATGTTTCTGGACTAAGTCAAGCATCAAGATATTATTGGAGAGTAATTCCTTCTAATGATTGTGGTGCCGGCTTAGCAACTAATGCGGCTATTTATTCATTTGACACTGGAACATTATCATGCGACCAAACTTTTACTGCAACTGATTTTTCAAATAATTTTATTGATACTGTGCCCAACTCAGAAGCATCTGTTCCATTAACAATTACTGGTGGATATACCATTGGAGATATTAATGTAAATATGGCCATTAAACACACATGGATTGGAGATGTAAAGGTAACCCTTGAAGGTCCGGCTTCTATTGGAAGTCCTGTTTTTACATTATTAGATATTCCTTGTGGAGCTAATGAAAATATCAATTGTACGATGGATGATGATGGTGACGTTCCGGCTTGTGCTGGAATTCCGGCTGTAACAGGAAGTATTAAGCCTGTAACTCCATTAAGTACTTTGAACACGTTACCCGCTGATGGCGTATGGGTTTTAAAAGTTTTTGATTTTAATAATGAAGATGGTGGAACTATTGATAACTTCAGCATAAACTTATGCCGAGTTCAAGTCGCATTAGCTGTTGTTACGAATCCAATTTTGAACAGTAATGTTTATCCAAATCCAACCAAAGGTATTGTGAATGTTTCGATTCCTGCATTGATAGAGAAAGCTACTATAAATTTATACGACTTACAGGGAAGACAAATTCTTTCAAAAGAAACCAATCAAGTGAATACTTCCATTGGAATTGAAAATCTTCAGGACGGAATTTATTTAGTTACTATCCAAAATGATTTAGGGTCAATCACTAAAAAGATAATCCTAAGAAGAAACTGAAACAAATAAAACGTCCCGACTGATAATCGGGATGTTTTTTATACATGAATAATTTCATCGTCAATCAATAAATCTTCTCTTCGCAGTCGGAGGAAGATTTGTGCTACAGCAATAACATCTTTCTCGCAATAAATTACAATTCTATCTATGTCTTTTTCGACGTAATAAACATGTGCAACCTGACTTCCGTCGATATCCCCTTTTGGCGATGGAATTCCGAGAATTTTAGTCAAGAGTTTTAACGAAGTGAAATGTTTGTAGTCACCAAATTTCCACAATTCTAAAGTGTCCAAATGTGGAATCTCCCATGGCTTTTTACCAAATAAATTCAGTTTGTTTGGAATAGCAATTTGGTTAATTATCATTCGGCGTGCAATAAACGGAATGTCAAATTCTTTAGCATTATGACCACACAAAACATGTTGCGCTTGGTTGAAGTGATTCTCCAATAAATTGGAAAAATCCTTTAAAATCTTTTTTTCTTCTCCAAAAAATGATGTGACTCTGAAGTTTCTAATGTCTCCTTTATTGACAAAATATCCAACCGAAATACAGACAATTTTTCCAAATTCAGCCCAAATTCCAGCACGGTCATAGAAATCTTCTGGAGCAAACTCGTCGCGTCTTTGGTATTGGGTTTTTTGTCCCCAAAGTTGTTTCATATCATCATCCAAAGAAAGATAGCTTTCTTCTTCGGGAACCGTTTCTATATCGAGAAAAAGGATATTATTAAGGTTTATTTTTTCTATCATTTTTAATAAATTTAAGAATTTACGGACTTAAAATTAAGTAATGTAATTTAAATATGAAAGAAAAAGTTTAAAAAAGTGATTGTTGCTTCGATGGACTTTCATGTTCTAGCAACCATTTTTTACGCCACAAACCGCCTGCATACCCTATTAGCGAACCATCGGTTCCTATAACGCGATGACATGGAAACACAATCCAAAGTGGATTTCTACCATTGGCGGAAGCCACGGCACGAATAGCTTTTACATCGCCCAGTTTTTTGGATAACTCAAGATACGACATGGTTTTTCCAAAAGGAATGTTCAATAATTCCTGCCAAACTCTTTGCTGGAAATCGGTGCCAAGCGGATTTAGTTTGAAATTGAAATGATTACGTTTACCAGTGAAATATTCGTGAAGTTGAGAAACGCATTCTTGAAGTTGGGGTGGAATTTCAGTCCCTATTACGCCTTCGCTTAAAACAGAAATTTCGGAAATGCCGTTTTCATCCACAACAATTTTAGTGATTCCAAGTGGTGATTCTATGAAGGCAGTTTCCATTTGATAAAGTTATTGATTTAAACGTAGAGAGCGCAAAGAAGGCACAAAGTTCGCTACGGTTTATTTCGAGAAAGTATAGATGTAATCCTCTAAAGCTTTCAATTGGTCGTCGCTCATGCTTTTGGTGATGGCAAAATTGGTTTTCATAATGTCGTATTGACTTGGGTCAATTATGGGTCCACTTTCTTCTTTTAAGAATAGCACAATACTTGCATTTTTCTCCTTGTAGATTTTGGCTATTTCCTCTAGGCTTGGTCCGATAATTTTCTGGTCGGGTTTGTGACAGGCAATGCAATTTCCTTCGCCTTCAAAAAGTTCTTGCCCTGAAATTTTAGTTGCCGTTTTGGCTACTGAAGTTGCTGCTTTCTCTTCTTTGGATTGACATGCAATTAAAGAAAAGAATGATAGTAGTACTAATAGGTTTTTCATAGTTTACAAAAATTCAATACGTTTTTTATCTAGCCCCGATTGCAACGACACCTTGTAGAGTGGAAAGCGGGAAAATGGACCACTGATAAAGCCCGAACCTTTCGCTTCTTATAAAATTACCGCAGATTCGCAGATTATAATAAATGATTAATCTGTGAATCTGTGGCTATTTATTTTTTTAACAATATCGCAGCTTCCTTAGCAAAATAAGTCGAAATCAAACTGGCGCCCGCGCGCTTGATGCACATTAATTGCTCCATCATGATTTTGTCATGGTCAAGCCAACCTCTTTCTGAAGCTGCCTTAATCATAGCATATTCGCCCGAAACGTGGAAAACCGTTACCGGAACATTGACTGCATTTTTTACTTCGCGAACGATATCTAAATACGCAATTCCGGGTTTTACCATCACCATGTCGGCGCCTTCTTCTACATCCATAAGTGCTTCTTTGATGGCTTCGATTCGGTTGGCGTAATCCATTTGGTAGGTTTTTTTGTCTTTTGGCACTTCGACAGGCTCAGTATT
>CALQCV020000097.1 GCA_943329165.2 Candidatus Nitrotoga sp. CP45
AGAAATTTAGAAGATAACGGCATTCAGTCATTTATACAAACTGATGCAGCAGTAAATCCAGGAAATTCTGGTGGTGCATTGGTTAACACCCGAGGTGAATTGATTGGAATTAATACGATGATTTCATCCCCAACAGGAAGTTATGCCGGATATTCATTCGCAATTCCATCAAACATTACCCGAAAAATTATTGAAGATATTATGGAATTTGGCAACGTACAACGTGGCATTCTTGGAATTGAAGGCGGCGAATTAAATAGTAAAGCTTCCAAAGAATTAGGCGTTAATGACACCGAAGGTTTCTACATCAATAAAGTAACAAAAAATTCAGGTGCCGAAAAAGCAGGCTTACAAAAAGGTGACATTATCAAAAAACTAGACAGTCAAAATATTAATACATATGCCGAACTTTCGGGATATATTAGTACCAAAAGACCAAATGATAAAGTGCAAGTAACTTTCGTTCGAGATGGCGAAACTAAAACGGTTCCGGTTACTTTAATCAAAAATGAATTAGTTACCACCGAATTTAAAGGATTAGAATTAGAAAACATTGAAGCTGCTGATAAAAAGAAATTTAGAATTGATTATGGTGTCCGAATTAAAGAAATCAATAACGAAAATCTGAAACCTTATTATGACCAATTAAAAGGCGGCATTATTCTTTCGGTGGATAATGTAAAAGCAACGGATGTAGAAACCATTTCCAAGATTTTAAATAAAAAAGACGAAAATCAAAATATAAGTATTCAAATGCTTAACAAAATTGGGCAAGTCATTCAAGTAATTTTATAAGATTAAAAGGTTAATTTAGTTTAAAACCAGTTCAAAATTTGGACTGGTTTTTTTGTTTATAAAAAAGTTACGAAATCGTTTTCGTGAAAGGCTTCTATTTTATACTTTTGCGAAAAATTAATCAGATTCTGAAATGAATTCAGAATAAGCAACACAACTAAATACTTATTTATTTTTTTATGGACAATAACAAGTTATACGAGAAGGAATTATCTTTTCAGGCTGACAGACGAAAAGCTGGCGTTGAATTAATTAAAATTATCAGCGATTTGTGGTATGACAAATCAATAGAGTTGGTTCTTTTTAGAAATCAATTAATTGATAGAAATGTGAGTGATATTATCAACTTTCACGAATATGCCGGTGAGTTTGTCCAAAAACCGATCAATATCTTTGATTCTGTAGAAATAGCCCGCTCTATTCAAAATTTAGACTTACCTCCATCCCGAATTGACATTGGGAAATTAACCTATGAATTTCATCTTGATGATAATAAATATAATGACAGTCGTGCCTTTGTTATTGATAAATTAAAAAATGCAAAAGATTTTAAAAACTTAAAACCAAAAGATGTAGTATTGTATGGCTTTGGTAGAATTGGTCGTTTGTTAGCTCGTGAAATGATGAGTAAAATGGGTAAAGGAGAACAACTTCGTCTTCGCGCCATTGTAACCCGTGATAGAAATGACGCTTCCTCTTTAGAAAAAAGAGCTTCATTATTGCGTTATGACTCTGTTCATGGAGATTTTCATGGTTCAGTTCAGGCCGATGCTAAAAACAACGTGTTAATCATTAACGGAACAACAGTTCATGTTATTACAGCCAATTCACCCGAAGAAATTGATTATACTCAATATGGAATCGAAGATGCCTTAGTAATTGATAATACCGGAGCTTTTACAACTGAGGAACAATTAAGACGTCATCTAACTTCAAAAGGAGTTGATAAAGTATTATTGACGGCGCCAGGAAAAGGTGTTCCTAATATTGTTTATGGTGTAAATCATAACGATTACAACCCAGATAGCATAGACATTTTCTCTGCTGCATCTTGTACAACCAACGCTATTACTCCGGTTTTAAAAGTGGTTGAAGATTCACTTATTGTGGTAAAAGGTCACATTGAGACTATTCATGCGTATACCAATGACCAAAACTTGGTAGACAATATGCACAAAAAATACCGTCGTGGCCGTGCTGCCGCTTTGAATATGGTAATCACGGAAACTGGTGCGGGAACAGCAGTTGCTAAAGCACTACCAAGTTTAGCCGGAAAACTAACTTCGAATGCTATTCGTGTTCCAGTGCCGAATGGTTCTTTGGTGGTTATGAACTTGGAAGTAAGCAAAGAAACTTCCATTGAAGAAGTAAATAAAATTATGAAAAAATATGCTTTGGAAGGGGAACTAGTAGAGCAAATCAGGTATTCCTTGAACAACGAATTAGTTTCTTCTGATATTGTTGGTACTGCACAACCTTCTATTTATGACAGCAATGCGACAATTGTTTCGGGTGATGGAAAAAATATCGTGCTTTATGTTTGGTATGATAATGAATATGGATACAGCCATCAGGTAATTCGTTTGGCAAAATATATAGCAAAAGTTAGACGCTATACTTATTATTAGTAGATTATTAATTCAGAAAAACTGTCTATTCTTAGTTGATTAGACGGTTTTTATCGTTTAAACACAATATTGTCCAATTTAGTCCGTTTTGTATTAAATTAATCATTATTTTTCTTCCCTAGTTTTATCCCCAAGTAACTTACAGCATATGAAAAAAGTCTTTTTTAGTTTACTGATTATTGAGTTGGTTTAATGGAAATCAGGTCTGAAAGAAATGTATAAGAAGAAAACAAAATAAAAAATGCTCAACAGTTAGTCGAGCATTTTTTTTTATAAATCTATATGAAAAAATTAAGCTTTTCCGGCAGCAATCAAGTTCAGTGCAGAACCAGCCACATACCACCCAATTTGGCTGTCGTTGTAAGTATGATTTGCCAAAATAACATCTTTTGAACCATCAGCATGCACAAACTCTAAAGACAACGGTTTGCTCGGAGCAAATTCGGTTAAGTCTAAGAAATTTATAGTATCGTTCTCTTGAATTTTAACATAATCCGCTTCGTTAGCAAATGTCAACGCTAACATTCCTTGTTTTTTCAAATTTGTTTCGTGAATACGTGCAAATGATTTTACCAAAACGGCTTTAACACCTAAGAATCTTGGTTCCATTGCAGCATGTTCTCTCGAAGAACCTTCTCCATAATTATGATCTCCCACAACTATCGAAGGAACGCCAGCCGCTTTGTATGCTCTTGCAACAGCAGGAACAGCATCGTATGCACCACTTAATTGGTTTTTAACTTTATTAGCTTCTTGATTATAAGCATTCACTGCACCAATCAACATATTGTTAGAAATGTTATCTAAATGTCCACGGAAACGCAACCATGGTCCAGCCATAGAGATGTGATCTGTAGTACATTTTCCAAAAGCTTTGATCAATAATTTCGCTCCCGAAATATTTTTACCATCCCAGGCATCAAATGGCGCTAGCAATTGTAATCTGTCCGAGGTTAGAGAAACCGCAACTTGTATGTTACTCCCATCTGCTGCCGGTGCTTGAAAACCTGCATCTTCTACATCGAAACCTCTTTTTGGCAACTCATCGCCATGTGGTGGATTTAGTTTTACTTCTTCCCCTTTATCATTTATTAAAAAATCAGTAATTGGATTAAAACTCAAATCTCCCGAAATCGCTAAAGCAGCTACCATTTCCGGTGACGTTACAAAAGCATGTGTATTTGGATTTCCATCAGCACGTTTAGAGAAGTTTCTGTTAAACGAATGCACGATAGTATTTTTTTCTTGTTTATCAGCACCAGCTCTATCCCATTGTCCGATACATGGACCACAAGCGTTGGTGAAAACTTTAGTTCCCATTTTCTCAAAAGTTGCAATGATGCCATCTCTTTCGATAGTGTATCTGATTTGCTCTGAACCTGGGTTAATTCCGAATTCTGCTTTTGGAGTGATTCCGTGTGCAACGGCTTGTTCCACAATTGATGCGGCACGTGCCATATCTTCGTATGATGAATTGGTACAAGAACCGATTAATCCCCATTCGATTTTTAATGGCCAACCATTCGCGGCAGCTTCTGCTTTCATTTTTGAAACTGGAGTTCCTCTGTCTGGCGTAAACGGCCCGTTGATGTGTGGTTCTAATTCAGATAAATTGATTTCGATAACTTGATCGAAATATTGTTCCGGATTTGCATATACTTCAGCATCGCCAGTTAAATAATCAGCTACTTTATCTGCAGCATCCACAATATCTTGTCTATTGGTCGCGGCCAAATATCGTCTCATCGAATCATCGTAACCAAAAGTTGAAGTTGTTGCTCCAATTTCGGCACCCATATTACAAATAGTTCCTTTTCCCGTACAAGACATATTGGTTGCGCCTTCACCAAAATATTCAACGATTGCTCCGGTGCCACCTTTTACAGTAAGAATATCTGCTACTTTTAGAATTACATCTTTTGGGGCAGTCCAACCGTTTAATTTTCCGGTTAATTTAACTCCAATTAATTTTGGAAATTTTAATTCCCATGACATGCCCGACATTACATCTACAGCATCGGCACCACCAACACCGATAGCTAACATTCCTAATCCACCGGCATTTACTGTATGTGAATCGGTACCAATCATCATCCCGCCTGGAAATGCATAATTTTCTAAAACGATTTGGTGTATAATTCCAGAACCTGGTTTCCAGAAACCAATTCCGTATTTATTAGAAACTGAAGAAAGAAAATCGAAAACTTCTTTTGATTGTGAATTTGCTGCAGCTAAATCAGATTTAGCTCCATCTTTCGCCAAAATTAAGTGGTCACAATGCACTGTTGTTGGAACAGCAACTGTCTTTTTTCCGGCGTGCATAAATTGCAATAATGCCATTTGAGCGGTTGCATCTTGACAAGCAACTCTATCGGGAGCAAAATCAACATAATCCTTTCCGCGAGAAAAAGCTTGTGTTGGATTTCCTTCCCATAAATGTGAGTATAAAATCTTTTCAGAAAGTGTTAAAGGACGACCAACTAACTCACGTGCTTTGTCTACACGTTCTGCCATTGTCCCATAAACTTTTTTAATCATTTCAATATCAAAAGCCATAGTATATTGGGTTTAATTATTTAACTGCATTCTGCTCGGCCCTGCAGCCTCGTATGCTGTGCAAATTTACGAAAACGTTATACGTCTCTAAAAGTTTTTAATAAAATATATTTATTTGGAGTGCTATTTTGCGAAATGATTGTTTTTGCTATTTCTTTTTTACAAATACTTTAATAAAAGTGGTATAAAATGAATATTCTTAATTTTTATCCCTTAAGTCCATCATCGGTTTTTCATAAAAACAATAAAAAAGATAGCTTACGAAAACTGTAGTCGTGAGATAAAATGCAGTAATCAAATGAAGTTGCCCCAAAGATGTTTTTTCTCTATTGACAAACAACATCAACAATTGCATGATTATACTATAGTGAAGCAGATAAATAGAATAGGAAATTTTACTGATAAATACAACTGGACGTTTTAAAATTAAGATAGAAGTTTCCATTTGAGAAAATAGAGGAACAAAAAACGCAATAGAAAGCGATGCTAAAGGAAGATAAGCTACATTCCAAATAATAGGATATGTATTGGGAAGAATCCGTAAAAAACCCATTGCAAAATACATAAACATCATAACTAAACAACCAATAAATGCAAATGAAAATTTAAATTTTTTCCAGTTTTTTTTATAATTAATACTTATCCAAGCACATAAAACTCCCATAAAAATGGCGTCTAATCTATAAATCATTACCGATTTTAGCGAAACATTCCAATCATGAAGCGTAGTAGTTTTTGTATTGATTTGGTAGGCGATTTTAAAACCAATAAATAACACTATCAATGACAATACAATTACTAAAAAGAAACGGTTTTTATTTTTGGGCTTAAAAATAAATGACAATACTAAAAGCGAAATCGGTAAAACTATATAGGCCCATTCTTCGACGGACAGACTCCAAGATTCTGGAAAAAAGGTTGACATTTTAGAGAATCCATTTTGGAGAAAAATAAAATACAAACCAAGTTTAGGGATCGAATATCCTAAAGAAGTTGTAATTATAATATTGATTATCAATATTAGAAAATAGTTTGGTAATGTTCTAAACCATCTCCTTTTGAGGAAATACAAAGCACTTTTTATATTGTAATCATCCTTGATGTATATGTCATATAGTATTCTTCCAATCAAAAAGCCGCTTAAGACAAAGAAAAACTCAACGCCAAGGAATCCAAATAGTGTTAAAAGCTGTCTAATAATTCCGTCATCCGGATTATAAATCCAGAGAATATGTGAACACAAAACCATGCAAATTGCCATGGCACGCATTAAATCTAATCCGAAAAATCTTTTTGCACTGCTATGTTTTAAATCGTTCATTAAAAACTGTAAATTTTAATTTTAGGAGATAATCAAAGATATATAAAATTTTAGGAGTTAAAATTTTGTCAGCTATTATTGGGGTTGGGATTTGGTATTGGCAAATAACTAATCGACACAAAGCAATTGTTAAATCATTTTTGTTTGAAAAATTAGGTGTCATAAATCCAAATTGGAAGATTTTAGTTTCCTAGCGGTTATGATTAAAGGAAATGAAATCTTGTAAGTATAGACACGATCGCTAGATTACAATCTTCCAGATGCTAATTTTTCGAATCGAAAAGATTGGGATGACTTACTTCAAAAAGGGTTAAAGTAATACCTTGGTATAATTCAATTTTTTTCAACCACATAGAAACATAGTTATCATGAAACTCATTAAGGCATTTCACTTTGTTTTAGAAAATCATAGCTATGTGAGCCAACAATCTGGTCTTTTTAACTCTATTTTTCTATGATTCTATGTGGTTTTCTAGATTTAAGAATCACTTGTAATATGGCCTATCTGGTTAAAGCAATTTGTCAATAATCATTTCTTCGGTTATTCCTTCGGCGTCCGCTTTGTAGTTTTTGATAATTCTGTGACGTAGAATTCCTGTTGCTACCGCTTTTACATCCTCAATATCCGGTGAAAATTTTCCGTTGAAAGCAGCGTTGGCTTTGGCGGCTAAAATTAAATTCTGAGAAGCTCTTGGC
>CALQCV020000098.1 GCA_943329165.2 Candidatus Nitrotoga sp. CP45
TCAAGGAGGAAAAGATTATCGTGTGTGTATTGGACAAGCCCAAGAAGCATTTCAGGCGGCACAACTTCGTGGTATAAAAAGCCGTTTCCTATACTTACCAGAAGAAAATCATTGGGTTTTAAAACCGCAAAATGGAATGGTTTGGCAACGTGAATTTTATAAATGGTTAAAAGAAACATTATAATTTACCAATATTTAATCCCTAACGGGATTGTTTAAAATAGAAACCCAACTTTCGCAAGCTGGGTTTCTATTTTTTATTTATTCTGGATCGTTCATTTTAAAACTTTCCATAAAAGCGGTCGTATAATTTCCTGCTACATAATCCGGTTCGTCCATCAACTGTCTGTGAAAAGGTATAGTGGTTTTGATGCCTTCAATTACAAATTCATCCAAAGCACGCTTCATTTTGTTTATTGCTTCTTCTCTGGTTTGCGCTGTTGTAATCAACTTAGCAATCATCGAGTCATAGTTTGGCGGTATTGTATATCCAGCATAAACGTGAGTATCTAAACGTACTCCGTGTCCCCCCGGTGAATGCAACACCGTGATTCTTCCTGGCGAAGGTCTAAAATCATTATAAGGATCCTCAGCGTTGATTCGACATTCTATAGCATGCAATTGTGGTAAATAATTTTTACCCGAAATTGGCACTCCAGCAGCTACTAAAATCTGCTCCCGAATCAAGTCATAATCAATAACCTGTTCCGTAATTGGATGTTCTACTTGGATACGTGTATTCATTTCCATAAAATAGAAATTTCGATGCTTATCTACAAGAAACTCAACTGTACCGGCGCCTTCATATTTAATAAATTCGGCTGCTTTCACTGCAGCTTCACCCATTTTGTTTCGCAATTCATCGGTCATAAATGGTGACGGGGTTTCCTCCGTTAATTTTTGATGACGACGTTGTACAGAACAATCTCTTTCCGACAAGTGACAGGCTTTTCCGTATGAATCTCCAACAACTTGGATTTCAATATGTCTTGGTTCTTCAATCAATTTCTCCAAATACATTCCGTCATTTCCAAAAGCCGCAGCCGATTCTTGACGGGCACTTTCCCAAGCTTTTAATAATTCATCTTCTTTCCAAACAGCACGCATTCCTTTTCCACCACCACCAGCTGTTGCTTTCAACATTACTGGGAAGCACATTTCTTTGGACAATTCTAGTGCTTGTTCATACGATTCTAACAATCCTTCTGAGCCTGGAACACATGGAACTCCTGCCGCTTTCATCGTAGCTTTTGCTGAAGCTTTGTCTCCCATTCTATCAATCATTTCAGGCGAAGCACCAATAAATTTGATGCCATGTTCTTGACAAATTTTAGAAAATTTAGCGTTTTCAGAAAGAAAACCGTATCCTGGGTGGATTGCATCTGCATTAGTAATTTCAGCAGCCGCAATAATATTGGACATTTTTAAATAGGATAGATTACTTGGTGGAGGCCCAATGCAAACGGCTTCATCTGCAAATTTTACGTGCAAGCTTTCAGCATCAGCGGTAGAATAAACTGCTACAGTTTTAATCCCCATCTCCTTACAAGTTCTAATTACACGAAGTGCAATTTCTCCTCGATTGGCAATTAATATTTTTTTAAACATCTTTTTAGATTAGATTGTTAGACTACTTAGATTTTTAAACTGCTTAGACTACTTAGAAATTTTTAAAAATCTATTAATCTAAGTTATCTAAGATGTCTAAATTATGATGGATCAACTAAGAATAATGGTTGGTCAAATTCAACTGGTGACATATCATCAACCAAAATTTTAACGATTTTTCCAGAAATTTCTGCTTCGATTTCGTTGAATAACTTCATCGCTTCAATTACACAAAGAACATCTCCTTTATTAATTGAGCTTCCAACTTCTACAAACATTGGTTTGTCTGGAGATGGTTTGCGGTAGAATGTTCCAATCATTGGAGATTTTATAGTAATATATTTTGAAGTTTCATCAGCTACTGCTGCAACTGGAGCAGCAGGTGAAGCAACCGCTGGAGCTTGAGTAGCTGGCGCTGTAATTGCTTGTTGCATCGGTGCTTGTTGTACATAAGTAATATCTGGTGCGTTTCCTTCTAATGTAGTTCTAATAGTAATTTTTATATCGCCAGTTTCTAACTTTACTTCTGCAACTCCTGAATTGGATACAAATTTGATTAGGTTTTGAATTTCTTTTAAATCCATAATTAGTTTAGTTTAAAATTAGTTTATTGTTTTTTTTCGATGCGCTCCAAACAGTTTGGCTGCACCTCGAGTGTTAATATGCCCATTTTAAATAGATAGAACCCCAAGTGAATCCACCACCAAATGCTGCAAAAATTAAATTATCTCCTTTTTTAAATTTATGTTCAAAATCACTCAATAACAAAGGTAACGTAGCCGATGTTGTGTTCCCATATTTTTCAATGTTCACTAATACCTTATCTTCATCAAGCCCCATTCTGTTTGCTGTAGCGTCTATGATTCTTTTGTTTGCTTGATGAGCAATTAACCAATTCACATCATCTTTGGTTAATTTATTACGTTCCATAATTTTTTCGCTCACATCGGCCATTCCTGATACAGCATATTTGAAAACTGTTTTACCATCCTGAAAAACAAAATGCTGTCCATTTTCAACAGTTTCTTTTGACGGAGGAAGAATAGAACCTCCGGCATCAATTTTTAGATATTCTCTACCAATGCCATCGCTTTTCAAAAGCTCATCCTGCAGACCTAGACCTTCAAAATTTGGCTCAAATAAAACCGCACCAGCACCATCTCCAAAGATAATGCAAGTTGCTCTGTCAGTATAATCAATAATAGAGGACATTTTATCAGCGCCAATCAAAAGCACTTTTTTATACCTGCCCGACTCAATATAAGCTGCGGCATTTGACATTCCGTACAAGAAACTTGAACAGGCAGCTTGTAGGTCGTATGCAAAAGCATTAATAGCTCCTATTTGTGTTGCAACATAAACTCCGGTTGCTGCCACTGGCATATCTGGCGTAGCCGTTGCCATGATAACTAAATCTATTTCTTCGGGGTTGATTTTAGATCTAGAAATTAAATTTTGTGCTGCTTTTATTGCCATAAAAGAAGTTCCTTTTCCTTTCTCTTTTAAAAGCCTTCTTTCTTTGATCCCTGTCCGGGTAGTAATCCATTCATCATTGGTTTCTACCATTGATTCCAGTACTTGATTTGAGAGAACAAATTCTGGGACATATGCTCCAACTGCGGTTATTGCGGCTGTAATTTTATTCATAAATTAGATATTTTTCTCTTCAATTTTGAAAGTTGAAGAATTGTTGAAATTACAAAAAAAAATATACCTAAGGCGTTTTAGGATGGGATATTTATTAATTTTCTTTAAAACAAAAAACTCCCACAAAGTGAGAGTTAGTTTGTAAAAAACTTTATTTACGCAACAGCTACTGATTTATCAATAACTACTTGCCCTCTGTAATACATTTTTCCTTCATGCCAGTAAGCTCTGTGGTATAAATGTGATTCCCCAGTTATTGGACAAGTTGCAATTTGAGCAACAGTTGCTTTATAATGTGTTCTTCTTTTATCTCTTCTTGTTTTCGAGATTTTTCTCTTAGGATGTGCCATTTTACTATATTATTTATCCGTTAATAGTTTCTTTAATTCGTCCCATCGTGGGTCAATTTCTTCTTTTTTTATTACTTCTTCGTCTTTAACCTGTAACTCATTTAATTTTTTCAATGCCTCTGTTTGTAACGTTCCATCTTTAACTCCCGGATGAACCCTTTTTGGCGGAATAGAAAGTACAATCATTTCATAAATGTATTGTGCCAAATCAATTTGATGTTCACCATGAGGTAGAATTAACAATTCATCATTATCATTGTTGAATTCTTCGCCAAACTGGACTACCAATTTAATTTTTCCCTTAATAGCTAAGTCAAATTGTTCTCCCGTCAAATCACAAGGAACATTAACAGTCCCTTTGTGTGCAAAACTGACTTCTAGCATCGTTGCTTTTTTTTCTAAAACAACATTTACCTTTACAGCACAGGTTTCAAATTCATCAAAACTAAATTCGTCAAAGAACTTTTTCTCGATATTATATTCAAAATGATGCTTTCCTATTTTTAACCCTATGAAAGGAATTAAATATTCATTCGTACTTTTCATCTAAACAACAATTTGAACCCTAATTCGGGAGTGCAAAGATATAAAATTATTGCAATTTCAAAAGCGTTATAAACATTTTTTTGTTTATAACTGCTTTTCCTTTGTTTTCATAGGATTTTTGCTCATTTCCTGGTATTGATTTCTCGAATTATAGATATCAATAGCTGAATAAACAGCTTCCTTAAACGAATTATAATCTGCAATCCCTTTTCCGGCAATTTCATAGGCTGTTCCGTGATCGGGCGACGTTCTGATTTTATTCAGGCCTGCGGTATAATTTACACCTCCACCAAACGACAACGTTTTAAACGGAATCAAGCCCTGGTCGTGATAAGTCGCAATAACGGCATCGTATTTTTCATATTGGCTGCTGCCAAAAAAACCGTCTGCCGCAAATGGTCCAAAAACAAGCGTTCCTTTCTCAAATAGTTTTTTTATAACTGGTTTTACTATTTCGTCATCTTCTTTCCCAATTACGCCATTGTCTCCAGCGTGAGGATTTAATGATAAAACGGCAATTTTTGGTTTGTTAATTCCGAAATCCTGTATTAATGTTTGCTTTATAGTTTCAATTTTTTGAACTATTAGTTTGTCTGTTAAATGTTTTGCCACATCATTTACAGGAATGTGATCGGTTAATAAACCAACTCTTAAATTCCCCTGAACCATAAGCATCAATGCGTTTCCTTCTAACTCTTTGTCTAAATAATCGGTGTGACCCGGAAATTTAAATTCTTCCGATTGTATGTTGGATTTATTTATTGGCGCCGTAACCAAAACATCTATTTGATTTTCTTTTAAAGCTTTTGTAGCGGCAACGAACGATTGAATAGCATATTTTCCGATATCCGGATCATCTTTTCCAAAATTCAAATCAACACCTTCGCGCCAGATGTTAAGAACGTTTACTTTGCCCAGAACAATTTGATCTATATGGTCAATTCCATGAAGCGGGGTTTCTAATTCTAATGCTTTTTTAATAAAAGACATCACTTTTACGTTTGCAAAAATTACAGGCGTGCAAAGTTCTAACATTCTTGAGTCACCAAAAGTCTGAAGAACTACTTCGCTTCCAATACCGTTTAAATCTCCTATTGAAATTCCAACGATTATATTTTCTGCCTTTTTCATAAGAAGTACTAGTTATTTATTGCTAATTTTGAAGTGCAAATTTAGTAAAATAAAACCATAATGTTTACAGGAATAATCGAAACCCTTGGAATAATAAAAGATATAAAAAAAGACAAAGATAATCTACACATCACTGTTTCTTCTATTATAACACATGAATTAAAAATAGATCAAAGTGTTGCTCATAATGGTGTTTGCCTTACGGTAGTAGCTATTAGCAGCAGCGAGTATACTGTAACCGCTATTAGAGAAACCATCGAAAAGACAAATTTAGCAAATTGGAAAATTGGTGATTCCATAAATTTAGAGCGTGGAATGAAATTAGGCGACAGGCTAGATGGTCATATTGTTCAAGGGCATGTTGACCAAACAGGAATTTGTAAATCTGTAGAAGAAGCAGGCGGTAGTTGGTATTTTACCTTTGAATACGATAGCAAATTAAACAACATCACTATTGAAAAAGGGTCGATAACTATAAATGGTGTGAGTTTGACTGTAGTAAATTCTAAAGAAAAAGAATTTAGCGTGGCGATCATTCCGTATACTTTTGAAAATACCAATTTTAAAAATGTTAAAATTGGAGCAATTGTTAATCTTGAGTTTGATGTTGTGGGAAAATACGTGAGTAGGCTCTATTCGTTAAAATAAGGCTGTAAAAAAACTCCAACTTTACATTGGAGTTTTTTTATTTAACTTTAAATCATATATTTTACGTGCACCATAAATTGTAGCTACAAGGAGTAATACAAAAATATTACCGCCAATAGGAACCGCTGGAACATCAGGAGGCGGCGGTGGTGGTGGTGGTGCCTGGCCAAAAACAGACATTCCCGTAAGAACAAAAACGATTAATATTATCTGGGTTGGTATTTTCATAGTGCGTAAAAGTATAAAAAAATTCTATTCTCCAAAATATATTAAATGTTTAATCGACAAAGTTAATCAGAATTTAAAATGCATCAGACTTAATTTAATGCATGTTTCTATTCTTTTTATTAAAAAAACGCAATAAATCAATAGCTGTATAAACGATATTTGCAGCTTATTGCTTCCCCCATTAAACAAAAAAGACCTCGTAACGAAGTCTTTTCTTGTGGTCCCACTTGGGCTCGAACCAAGGACCACCTGATTATGAGTCAGGTGCTCTAACCAACTGAGCTATAGGACCGCTGTTTGACGTGCAATATTACCACTATTTTTTTTTCGTTGCAAGTGTTTTCTAAAATTCCTCGCAATTCCTGACTTAACAAAGGATTATAAGAGTGATAAAGTGGTGAAATTTAACTCTTTTATGTGTAAAAACTATACCATTTTCAACTTTCATCACATTTGTTTAAGCAGTACTGATTAGATCAAAATGACCCGAAAGGTACTTCAGGCGCGCTAAAGGCGGGTGACTAGCGTAGAGCTAAGAATGATGAGACTCTCCCAATAGTAATTTGAATAAGACATCTCAAAAAACACTTTGATGTCAAAACAAATTACCACTCAAATTGTAAAAAGTTTGACCCTAAAAAGGAGCAAATTATAGTTGATCTAAATACAACCAATTTTCTTCATGACCTAAAAGATAGCTATTCAAAGAGGATTAGAGAATTTTTGTAAGATAATCGCATCGCTAAAGTTGACATAAATACTCTTAACCCGTTGGGTGAAATTAACCGAAAGTAATGAATAATATCTTTTTTGATTTAAA
>CALQCV020000099.1 GCA_943329165.2 Candidatus Nitrotoga sp. CP45
GAGGATATTATGAATATAATCCGTTTATTTATTCAACTTGGGCATTTTCAAATTATGGAGGTAAAGATATTTTTTTATTAAAATTTAACAATGCAGGAGATATCCAATGGGCGAAAAACATAGCTGGAACAGGAAACGAAACTATAACTTCAATTTCATGTACTAGTCAAGATCAATTTATTATTTCAGGCAATTTTGAAAGTACAATTCTAAACTTTGGCAATAATTCATTGGCGAATTTAGGTCAAAATGATATTTGGATAGCCAATATCTCCCCTAATTATTTAAATAATTTAACTTTTGAAAATGAATTATTATCATTTTACCCCAACCCAATGCAAAACACCTTGCATTTAGAAATAGAAAAAGAATTTACAGGAACTATTTATGATATCACTGGCAAAAGTTTACTAAATGTTAATTCTAAAGACATTGATGTTAGCTCATTAAGTGCGGGAATTTATTTATTAGATATTATTTCTGATGATAAACGTTACACTAAAAAATTAATAAAACAATAAACTTGTAGTTAGTAATGTTTATTGTTTTATCAAAAAAGGATGTTTGTGGGCATCCTTTTTTATTTGATGCTTATTGCAATTATCAAATTAAAACTTCAAGAATTAATAGCCATTTTATTGCTTTCAAAGCGTCGAATTTTAATATAGTTACCTTTCATTACTAAATGAAAATCAATACTGTAATAATTTCAACTCTCAAATTCAAAAAAAAACGAGCATACCTCCTATTTCATAAATTAAAATCCGTCTAGAAATAAAGATATATTCATAGGGAATTGCACTTTCTCATTTTAGCAATAGTTGTTGCTATTTTTAGACATCCGCATTTTTTAATTGTAATAAACAAAAATCAGCAATCTTTAAAGTCGAATCCTAAATTTTTCATCAAGTCATTCCTTTAAAATTAACATTGTTATCCTAACTTTGCATCAAATAATTTAAAAAGGACACTATGGATTTAATGGGGATGATGGGTAAATTTAGAGAAACGCAACAAAAATTAGAAGAGACTAAGAAGCGTTTGGATACTGTTTTAGTAGACGAACAAAGCAGCGATGGGCTTTTAAAAATTACAATAACAGCAAACCAAACAATAAAATCAATAACCGTCGACAATGCTTTATTGGAAGACAAAGAGCAACTGGAAGATTATTTGGTATTAGTAATGAATAAAGCTATTAAAAGAGCTTCAGCAGTGAATCAAACTGAATTGGATGCCGTTTCCAAAATGGATTTGCCTATGATTCCTGGCATGGAAGATATGTTTAAATAAAAAGAACTATTCTTTGCTGTATTGAATTTTGTAAAGTTATAAACCGCAAATTTGCAAATTACATACAACAAAGTGTATCACTAATTGGCGAACTGGCGGTTATTATTTTTTAGAAACCAAACTAAACAGCTTGTTTCAGAGTAGGTAAGAAATCCAAATTAAAATTCCAATTTCTCCAAAGCTTCTAAAACATATTCATGCATTACTTGACGGTAATCAAGATGAGTAACTATTCGCAGCTTTCCTTTGGCTAACAAACTGATAGCAATACCTTTTTGCTTTAATTTTTCAATAACATCTTGGTCCTTTACATGAGGTTGAGCCGAAAAAACAACAATATTAGTTTCTACGGGTTCGACAACAGCAACCCAAGAGCATTGTTGTAATGCACTGCCTAATTCTTTGGCTCTGCGATGGTCTTCTTCTAACCTATTGATATTGTTTTGCAAGGCATAGATTCCGGCTGCCGCTAAATAGCCCGATTGACGTAAGTTGCCACCAAATATTTTTCGGATACGCAATGCGCGATGCATCGTTTCAGCATCGGAAAGCAAAACAGAACCAATTGGTGCGCCTAATCCTTTTGAGAAACAAACTGAAATCGTGTCGAATAATTGTCCAAATTGTATCGGTTGTTGCTTTTTGGCAATCATGGCATTCCACAAACGAGCGCCATCTAAATGGTATTTTAAATTATGATCAACACAAACTTGTTTTATTTTTTGAAGTTCTTCAATTTCATAACAAGCACCGCCGCCTTTGTTAGTAGTATTTTCAATGCCAACCATTTTTGACATTGGTGTATGATAAAACTCGGGATCATTGATACCTTCTTTTACTTGCGCTGCTGTGATCATGCCCCGGTTTCCATCCAATAAATTGAAATTCACACCGCTATTGGCAGAAGCGCCACCTGATTCATACAAATGAATATGCGACCATTTATCACAAATAATTTGGTCGCCCGGATTGGTATTTAGCTTAATAGCGGTTTGGTTTGCCATAGTTCCTGTTGGAAAAAATAAGGCAGCCTCCATTCCGAATAAATCGGCTACCTTTTTTTCAAAAGCATTTACAGTTGGATCTTGTTTAAATACATCATCACCGACTTTGGCATTAAACATTGCCTGAAGCATTTCGGGTGTTGGTTTGGTAACGGTATCGCTGATTAAATTTATTTCCATATTCTATTTCTATAGCTTACTTTCGCATTATATTTTATTTGAAGCTAATCCCGCTATCCGTTCCAATCTTTTTTGTTTTTTGAAAGAAGCCCTTCGACTGCGCTCAGGGTGACAAAAACAAAAAAGGATTTCCACTACTATCGGGGCTAGAGTTCAATACAAACACAAAACTACATTATTTATGACAAATACCGAACAAATTAAAGGTATTGTGGAGCGCCTTGGTGCGTTGAGGAGGTATCTTTGACATTGATGCCAAGCTTATAGAGATTACCAACGAAGAAGAAAAGACTTTTGCACCCAACTTTTGGAACAATCCAAAAGAGGCTGAAGCTATCGTTCAAAACTTACGCTCCAAGAAAAAATGGGTCGAAGATTTTGAAAAGGGCAATGCCATGGCTGAAGAACTTCAGATTATCTACGAATTTTTCAAAGAAGGTGATGCCACTGAAGCAGAACTTGATGATTACTTTGAACTAACAATTACACATCTTGAAAACCTGGAATTCAGAAATATGCTTTCTGATGAAGGCGATAGTTTAAGCGCTGTAGTTCAGATTACGGCTGGTGCAGGCGGAACCGAAAGTTGCGATTGGGCATCCATGCTAATGCGAATGTATATGATGTGGGGAGAAAAAGAAGGTTATAAGATCAAAGAACTTAATTTTCAAGAAGGGGATGTTGCGGGAATAAAAACGGTGACGTTAGAATTTGAAGGCGAATATTCATTTGGCTATTTAAAAGGCGAAAATGGTGTTCATCGTTTGGTGCGAATTTCTCCTTTTGACAGTAATGCAAAACGTCACACTTCTTTTGCTTCGGTTTATGTTTATCCGTTGGTTGATGACAGCATCGAAATTGATATTAATCCAGCTGATATCGAAATCACAACTTCACGATCTAGCGGTGCCGGGGGACAAAATGTGAATAAGGTGGAAACAAAAGTCCAATTGGTTCACAAACCAACTGGAATTCAGATTCAATGTTCGGAAACGCGCTCGCAACAAGACAATCGACAACGAGCGATGCAAATGTTACGTTCGCAGTTGTACGAAATTGAACTCAAAAAACAGCAAGCACAACGCGCCGATATAGAAGCTGGTAAAATGAAAATTGAATGGGGTTCACAAATCAGAAACTATGTGATGCAACCTTATAAATTGGTCAAAGATGTGCGTACTGGTTATGAAACCAGTGATGTTGATGGCGTTATGAATGGCAATATTGATAAATTTTTAAAGGCCTATCTGATGATGATGGGACAGAAAGAGGAGTAATCAGCCTGCTGCTTGCGGGCAAGTCGCAGTCTCAGTTAGCAGTTTTAAGTTAATATTATTGGATATTCAAATTCATTTAACTTAATTTGAGAAATAATAAAAAGACAATCTAGATATGAGTACCTATTCAATTCAAGAAATAAATAACGTTCTACAAGGCGAAATTGTTGGTACAACATCCTGTAAAATTACAGCTCCAGAACAACTGGAAGTAGCAACAGAAACTGAAATTTCTTTTATTGGAAGCAAAAAATATGAAAAGTTTTGGGAGAATTCAAAAGCTTGTGTGGCGGTCGTGAATCAGGATATTTCTATTGAACCCGGAGAAAATCGTGCTTTTATAAAAGTAAAAAATGCCGACTTGGCAATGTCACAAGTGCTTGAACTTTTTCTTCCTGCTCTACCCAATTTTGAGGTTGACATTCATCCGACCGCAATAATTGATAAATCGGTAACTATTGGAAACGGTAGCCGAATTGGTGCCGGAAGTTATATAGGACCAAATGTTAAATTGGGAGAAAATGTTACCATTTACCCAAATGTTACTATTCTTGACGATTGTAGTATTGGAAAAAATACCACTATTTGGTCGGGAACTGTAATTCGTGAACGTTGTCATATTGGCTCGTATTGTATATTGCATCCTAATTGTACCATTGGCGCCGACGGTTTTGGATTTAGACCTTGCCCAGAAAAAGGTTTGGTAAAAATTCCGCATATTGGAAATGTATTTATCGGAAACGAAGTAGAAATTGGAGCCAACTCTTGCGTTGACAGAGGAAAATTCAGTTCGACTGTAGTTGGTGATGGTTGCAAGATTGATAATTTGGTGCAGATTGGGCACAATTCTAAGCTTGGAAAATTTTGTATTATGGCAGGAAATTCGGGTTTGGCCGGTTCAGTAACTTTAGGAAACGGTGTAATGATTGGCGGAAGCGCTTCTATAAAAGACCACTTAACTATTGGTGATCGTGCCATTGTTGGCGCTGGTTCCGGAGTAGCAGCCGATGTTGAAGCCGGAAAAGTTGTCTTAGGTTATCCAGCTGTTGATGCGCGTGACGCACTTAAACAATGGGCAATTTTAAAAAGATTGGTAAAAGACTCTAATAAATAATTACGAATTGAGAATTACGAATTAGCTGAAACTTTATTTCGGAATTTCTGAAAACAATTAGTAATTCGTAATTGATAATTCCTAATTAAATTTTATATTTGCATCGAGGATTCCGAAAGGAAGTTACACCTCACCGCACTAGTCGATCGCTCCAGATCGACTTTTGTATTTTACAATACTTCCTTAAAAAAGTTTAGCATAGCTTCCCAAGAACGTTTATCCGCTTTTTCATTATAAGCAGCTCCCTTACTATTGTCACTTCCGGCATCTTTATGGGTAAACGCATGCACTGCATTGGCATAATATACCATTTGCCAATCGGCTCTCGAATTTCTCATTTCGTCTTTAAAATTATCTACCTCTTCTTTTGACTCATAAGGATCATCGGCTCCGTGAAGTACTAAAACTTTTGGGTTAATTTTTTCAATAGCTCTGGTTGCATCTTTACCTAATCCACCGTGAAAAGAAACTATTCCCTTAACTTTCATATTAGTTCGTGCCGCTTCAACAGCACCGGTTCCGCCAAAACAATAACCTATGACAACAATATCATCCGGATTAGCGCCCTGCTTAACCAATTGGTCTAACGCCAACTGAATTCTGATTTGGTATTCTTTTATATTTTTCTTGAAATAACCGGCTTTAGCTCCGGCTTCATTGTAATTTGTCGGACGTTGATCAACACCATATATATCCGCGATAAACGATTGATAACCCAATGCTGCCAATTTGTAGGCAACTTCTTTTTCGTGGTTTTGAATTCCCATCCACGCAGGAAGGATTAAAACTCCCGGTTTATTCCTTAACTGTTTAGCTGGTAAAATAGAAAGACCACTTAACACCTGATTTCCATCTTCGTACTCTACTGTTTTCGTTTGCGCATTACCTTTTGAAATAATAAGCCCAAAAAATAATAGAAAAGCGATTTTACTTTTCATCTTGACAGTTTTTAAAATTGACATAAATGTAAAGAATAAAGTTCAAAACATTTGTTAATAGGGCAATAAATAACTAAACCACTATGGACTTGAAGTCTATAGGTTTGGTTGGCAGACTAAAAGTCTGCTAAATTTGTAAAACTTAATATATCAACACAAATTACACAAATTAGCACAAATTAATTTGTGAAAATTTGCGTAATTTGTGTCAAACTTTTTAGAAGCTGAAAGCAAAATGCACTAAAGAGCATAGTTTCAACTATTTCTGAGACCAATAAACTACATCATTTATTAGAATTAAGGTGTAAACATTTAATTTGTTTAAGCCTTTTTTTAATGTATTTCTCAAAATTTATTTTATATCCAAGACTTAATTATTTCGTAATATTTAATGCAAAAAAATAGCGGGTAGTCTCTAACAGAAAACAAGAACACCGTTTCAAGAGCGAAACCTTTCGATTATAAGGCTATAATATAATTATTCTACAGTAATTTTTTTAGTAATTCTTTTATTCGAGGTTTGCAAAACAGCTAGATAAATTCCTTTTGCCAAACCATCTAAAGAAACAGTTTCAATCAGACGCGCATTTTGTAAATCTTTTTTGAACACCACTTTTCCTTGAACATCAACTATTGAAAATGAATAATTAACTTCAGTAATTGACCCCATATTAATATTCAAAGTGTCTTTTGCTGGACTTGGATAAAAACTAACTTGATTATCATTTTGAAATTCACTATTTCCCAAAATTGATGTTGCTGCCACAGCGAAATGCATTGTGGCTCCAATTGTAGCTTTTGCAACATTATAATTATAAACCGGATCCATATTGGTAAACAAATCGGTATTGGTATGTTTATGGGTTGTTTCATTCGTTTCAAAAAGCCCGGCTATAATTTCATTATTGCTTTGAAATGACATATAATCCGAAGCATAAGCATAAGAAAGTTTTGTGTTTAGAGGAGAATATAATTCGACACATGTCATCAATTCACTAGTCATAATGCTTGATTGAGCATTATTTGTTGAAGGAGAATTATTAGTATCTCTTTCGCAAGTGATTGTATCATTAGTCAAACCTGCAACGCCACCAACTTCATCCAAATTTAAAACCAAACGAATATCC
>CALQCV020000100.1 GCA_943329165.2 Candidatus Nitrotoga sp. CP45
CGAGTTTATAAAAAGAAAATAAGAGGCCTTGAAAGTTACTCTTCAATAATATTTAAATCTATTGGTATTATTCTCTTATTCCTTGCTTTCTATTATTATTTTGACTTAGGAAAAGGCAATACAATTACTCAGGTTTCAGAAATTTTAACTCGTAAATCCAATCGAGTAAATAATCGTGTTAATTTAAAATTCACATGGGAAATATTTAACAACCTTTTAGCATGTTTTATTCCTGGTCTAATTGGACTTTTGGCGTCCATTTTTTATCATAAAAAGAATAATTCATTGTTTTATAAGTTAAGCAATGCTATCATCGTCTTTTTAACGATTGCTCATGCTACTATTTTCGTAAACAATTGGTTGCCAAACTATATTTTTTCTTACTACAATTATTATATAGTTTCTGGTTTTATTCTTATCCCAATTGCTGTTTTTCTAATAAATTATTTAAGTTTAAAGAGAAGTTCCATTTTAACTTATACAACTATATACTTTTATGTATTACTCTTCGAGTTACTTATTATTAGGTATAGTTTTACATACACTTATGTATTTTGTTGCATAATTTTATATACTGTTATATTATATCTGATTTCAAAAAGACAAAATGATACTTATAACACTATAATAAATGTACTTTTTGCTTATGGCTTTTTAGCAATTTTTTTAATTCGTCAATTAATTTATAATTCAAACACATCGTCATTTTGGTTATTTTTTAGCATTAGTATTATTTATTTTTTATTGTTTTATTTTATTAGTTTGTCTATTCTATTTCAAGATAAAAAACCAATCTACAAATTATTTTATTGGATAAATTTAGCATTCTTTTTATTCTTAAATTCTATTGTACTAAACAAATATTTTACTATCACATACAATATTTTACCAATAATTGGTGTTATAGGAACTAATGTTTTTTCAATATTTTTAAATAAAAAATACAATTATTTAAAAGGAAAAATCGCTTCAATAGAAATTTCAACTTTATTGCTTTTAGCTATTTTATTCACTTTACTATTTCAAGATTATAGTTTTGAAATATTTTTTGGAACATTAGCGGTTTGCTTAATTTTTTATGCAATAGCTGGTCATAACAAATTTTTAATTTGGCTTTCTGGTTTATTCACATTTATATTAATTCTCAAATTAATATATTTAATAATATCGTTATCATTAATTATAACCAGAGTTCAGGGTATAAATGAAGATTTTATAAGTAAAGGATTTATAAATAGTGGTATCATTTTATTGGTAATTTGGATTGTAAAAAACAATTTAAAATCTACGAAGTTTCATTTGTCGAATAAATGGTTGAACCGAGAAAAGTTTTTAAAATTTCTAAATACTTTCAACTTACTAAGTCTTTTTATTTTTATAATATGGATTAGTTTTTCGATACTTTTTTACTTTGTTGGAGATTTATATTATGCAGTTAGAGTTCTTGTACTTGTTTCTAGTTTTTTGGTTTTATATATCCCTAAATATCATCAAGACCTTTATGAAAATCAAAAGAAAAAAATTGATTTTTTAACATATTTATTCTTTATAGCATTAACATTTATTGGGTTTTATGAATTCCCATATACTTTCAAATATGATATTACCTATGGAGGAATTATATCAACCGAAACCATATTTCATTATACAGAATTGCTACTAGAAATAGGCATGGGTTATAAAATTTTAAATTCTATCAAAAACATAGAATCTGAAAACAGTTATTTTAAAGATTTAATTATTGTTATTACTTGCCTTTTTGGGATTATAACATTATGCAAAGAATTTGACTTTATTACCATATTATACAACACAATCAACCAGCATAATTTTAATCAAGATACTGTTTTAAACATCATAGATAATAATCAAATTTTACCTTATTCAATAATCCTTTTAGTAAGTTTGTTAATCGTATTATTGATTGGTTTGGTTGAGAACAACAAACTCTTACGTTTATTTTCAGTTTTTGTGGCCTTTTGTGTTTTGGTAAAAGTATTCTACATAGAATACTTCATTTTGACTAAAAATGATAAGATCACAATAGTTGTAATAACTGGTGTAACCTTCCTTCTGATTTCATCTATTTATAGCAGAATTAAACAAAAGAGAAGTAAAAGAAGTATCAATTGAAATGTTTTGATAAATTTTGTTATGCTAATTGACTATTTTTATTCATGGCATCAATTAGTTCATTTTGAGATTTAATTTTTATCTTTTGATAGAACGCATTCACATGATGATTATGATGAATGTCTGACCCTACAAAGTCTATTAAATCATTGGCTAATAAAAAATCTGCAATAGTTGTAACTGATTTACCATAATATTCAATAGTAGACAATAAATTTAATTGGAATAAACAGCCCAGTTCTTTTAATCTGAAATAATCCTGCTTTGAATTATGATAATATAAATAGCGTTCAGGATGTGCAAGTAAAGGAGTATAACCTTTAATCTGCAATTGAAATAAAATGTTTTTTAAGTCTATAGTTGGATTTAAATAAGACATTTCAACCAATACTATATTATCTTTTATTGCCAATAATTTTTCATTTTGTAAACGTTCTATAAACGTCTCGTCCATCATATATTCTGAACTGACTCTGTGTAACATTTGATCAAGATTTTTTGGCAAATTACTTTTTGTATTCAAAAAAGTTTCTTGAATAAAATCAGATGAATTATCCCAAACATTTGGCATAGTATGAGGCGTTGCTATACATTTATTTATACCAAGCAAAGCCATTTCTTCGAGCAATATTGATGTTTCTTCTATTGATTTTGAGCCATCATCTATATTCGGCAATATATGAGAATGAATATCAACAAATCCTTTGGGAATAAGTTCAACCAATGTTGGTTTCTTTTTAAATAATGAAATCATAATATATAAGGTTTCAGTGTACAAAAATATAGTAATTTGTTCAATATTCCTTGTATTAACAAACTTTACCTTGTAATATTGCGTGGAAATAAATATTTTTTTTTCGAAAAACTGGAATTCAAATTATTTTTTTTAATTTGAATTTTGAAAAAAATTAATTCATAATAAAATTAAAAAATTCCCAAATGGATAAACCTAAAATTTGGCTTTCCTCTCCACATATGGGCGGTAATGAGAAACAATATGTTGATGATGCATTTTCTAGTAATTGGATTGCACCTTTAGGACCAAATGTAACCGGTTTTGAAAATGATATTGTTTCCTATTTATCAAATGAAGTTCATGTTGGGGCTTTAAGTTCAGGTACATCTGCTTTACATTTAGGACTAATTCTTTTAGATGTTAAACCAGGTGATGAAGTACTTTGCCAAAGTATGACTTTCTCTGCATCAGCTAATCCTATAGTGTATCTTGGTGCAACACCTATTTTTATCGATAGCGAAAAAGACACTTGGAATATATGTCCTGAAGCATTAGTAACTGCAATTAAAGATAGAATAGCAAAAGGGAAAAAACCAAAAGCTATAATAGCTGTACATCTATATGGTATGCCATATAAAGTGACAGAAATTAGAGCAATCGCTGATAAATATGAAATTCCAATTCTTGAAGATAGTGCTGAAGCCTTAGGAAGTAGTTACAAAGGACAAAAATGTGGAACTTTTGGTGATATTAGCGTGCTTTCATTCAATGGAAATAAAATTATAACAACTTCTGGTGGTGGAGCAATTGTTAGTAAGGAAAAAAAACATATCGAAAAAGCAGTTTTTTTAGCTACTCAAGCAAGAGATAATGCACCACATTATCAACATAGCGAAATTGGTTATAATTATAGAATGAGCAATATATGCGCAGGAATTGGTCGTGGACAAATGGAAGTTCTTGACAAGCATGTCTTATTACGAAGAGAAATGCATAGTTTTTATAATAAAATTTTTGAAAAAATAAAAGAAGTGACTCTTTTTTCTGAGTTTAATGAAGATTATTATTCTAATTTTTGGCTGTCCTCTATTTTATTTAACGAAACAAAAAACCAAAATAAGAATAGAGAAGAATTGAGATTGTTATTTGAAAAAGAAAATATTGAAACTAGACCACTCTGGAAACCTATGCATTTACAGCCTGTTTTCAAAAACGCACCATTTTATGGTGGAACTGTATCAGAAAATTTGTTTGAAAATGGACTATGTTTACCTTCTGGTTCAAACCTATCTAACCAAGATAGAGAGAGAATAAATACATGTTTACATAATTATTTTTAAATGTTTTTTTTAACTTTGCATTCCCAAACCACAATAGTAATATTTTGACACAAAATTACAAATTAAAAGAAAATAACTTTTTAAATATTAATAAATTAAAATACTTACCCAATTGGGTAGTGCTTTTATTGGATACCACAATAGTTATTTTGTCTGGTTTTATAACATTTTTTGTATTTAAAGAACTTGAATTACAGTACATCTTACGTAGCTATTTTTATACTATTAGTTTCTTTTATTTATTACTGAATATTTTTTTCTTTATCGTACTTAGAACATATTCGGGAATAATACGTCATACATCCCAAGTTGATGCCATTAAATTATTTTTATCACAATTTTTAACTTTTGGTGTTATTGCCTCTATCGATTATTTCTTGATTTATATCGGAAAACCTAAAATTGTAATTTTAACAGCTTCCCTACTAAATGCATTTTTGTCGCTAAGCTTATTACTATTTTTCAGAATTGTTGTAAAGCATATTTTTGAAAATTTTACTGATAAAAATGATTTTAGTAACAAAATTAATATAGTTGTTTATGGTTTAGATGTAAATTCCATTTCAGTTGCAAGAGCATTAATGGCAGAAAAGCCAAAAAGATTTAATGTAATCGGCTTCATTGACACAACAAATGAAAATACCAATAAAAGAATTCTAAATTTACCCATTATACAAATTAAAAAGAACATTCCATTAACAATGAGAATTGTTCACGCAGAAGCCATAATAGTTGCGGACAGTAAATTATCTAAAGAAGAAAGAAACAATATAGTTGAGAACTGTATAGAATATAACTATAAAGTTTTCATGGCACCAATAATTTCGCATTTTGACGATACCGAAAAAATAGTCAAAGAAATTAAAAATTTTGACATTACAGACTTATTAGAAAGAAATCCGATCATATTAGACACGGTTCTAATTGAGCATAAAATCAACAAAAAAACAATATTAATCACTGGTGCTGCGGGTTCAATTGGAAGTGAAATTGTTTCTCAAATCCTAAACTATAACGCTGAAAAAATAATCTTAGTAGATCAGGCAGAAACTCCTCTGCATCATTTAGCATTAAAATTAAAATCTATTAATACTAACTTAAAAATTGAAAATATAATTGCAGATGTTAGAAATTTGGAGATTTCAGAACAAATATTTAGTAAAACGAGACCTAATATAGTTTTTCATGCTGCTGCCTACAAGCATGTACCTTTGATGGAAGAAAATCCTAATCAAGCCATATTAACAAATGTTTTAGGAACAAAAAATATTGCTGATTTATCTTTGAAATATAATGTAGAAGATTTTATCATGATATCTACAGACAAAGCTGTAAACCCTAGTAGTATAATGGGTGCAAGTAAGCGAATTGCTGAAATGTATGTTCAATCAAAGCACTTCCATTTAGTAAATAGTAAAATAGAAAATCCAACAAAGTTTATCACTACAAGGTTTGGTAATGTTCTCGGATCAAATGGGTCTGTTGTACCATTATTTTCAAAACAAATAAAAAAAGGCGGTCCTATAACACTCACACATCCTGAAGTGATAAGATATTTCATGACAATACCAGAAGCATGTCAGCTTGTGTTAGAAGCATGCGCAATGGGTAAAGGTGGTGAAATATTTATTTTTGATATGGGAAAACCCGTCAAGATTATTGATTTAGCAAAAAAGATGATACGTCTTGCAGGCTTCAAACCTGATGTCGATATTAAAATTGAAATTATTGGATTGAGACCAGGTGAAAAACTATATGAAGAGTTACTAAATGAAACTTCCAAAAATTTAATTACGCATCATGAAAAAATTCTAATTGCTCTAGATGTTTGTGATGACCATCATACAATTAATAAACAAATTTCGACTTTAATTGAACATGCTTATTCAAATAAATATAATGAAATTGTTGAATCAATTAAACAATTAGTACCTGAATACAAAAAAATGAATTAATTACAAATAATTCGTTGGATGTAACTAATAAAAAATATCAATTATTTAACCTTATTAAAATAGAAAAGACAAGATTAATTCTTACTTTCGCACCTCAAAAAATTTATTTGCATAATTTAAACAAATTCAACATATTTGAAAATTTCAATAACATGAAAAAAATAATTTCTTTGGTTTTTCTTTTACTAACTTTAATTTCATGCAGTACAAAAAGAGATATTCATTATTTTCAAGATATTAAGGACAAACCCGAAACAAAAGTAATTTATACCCAAAACAATATCCAAGTTAATGATATTTTAACGATTACGGTTTCGGCTCTTAACCCAGATAGTGCAATACCTTTTAATGCATCGTTTTATAATTCGGGAACTGGTAGTTCTGAAAACGCAAGCAAGTTTAGTGGTTATTTGGTCAATACTGATGGTAATATTAGTTTCCCTATTTTGGGAAATATACCAGTAGCAGGCAAAACAACTAGTGAAGTGGAAAATTTAATAGAAAAAATACTTATCGACCAAGGACAATTAACTAACCCTACTGTAATTACTAGAGTAACTAATGCAAAAATAACTATCCTTGGGGATATCGGAAACCCGGGTACCTATCCTTTTTTTGAACAAAATGTTACTCTACTTCAAGCTATAGGTAATGCTGGAGATTTAAAAATGTCTGGTAAAAGAAATGATATTTTGATTATTAGAGAAGAAAATGGAAAAAGAACCTATGGACATATAGACATGAGA
>CALQCV020000101.1 GCA_943329165.2 Candidatus Nitrotoga sp. CP45
CTTTTTGGGATTGGTTGTGAATCTCTGCCTTCGGTAATAAGCTCAAAATCTTCGCGTAGCGCAGCATCATTTTTGGCAAAAATATCCCAAGTATGTTGAACGGTTATACATTCTTCACTGAATTCTATTATTTCATAACTATCAAAATCGACTTCTTCTTGTGTATCATTTGTATAAAAAGCGATGACTTCATCACCTTGAAAAATAGCCTGATTTTTTTCTAAACTTTTAACCATTTCGCACAGAATATCATTTGGAAGGAAAGAAGCGTTAATCATAACGTTATCTTCCATTTCAACCATTGGAAACTTTTCGGAAAGGTATTCTTCAGTCAAGGTAGTTGTCGTATACCCTAAATATTTCTCCCATTTTTCACGAATAGTCAAAATTCCGATGCGTATATCGGCTACAGGTCTTGTGAATGTAAAGGGTAAAAGCGCATTACGAACTGTTCCGTCAAAAAGTATATAGTTCATTGTGAAGGTTTAAAAAGTTTATGAGTCTATAACTCTCTTCAAAAGTACAAAGATTAAACAAATAAAAAAACCACTCGCTTTCGTGAATGGTTTTAATAAAATTGAAACACTTAAATTATTATTTAGCGTGTTTAGCGTATTTAGTTTTGAATTTATCAATACGTCCGGCAGTATCAATAAGTTTAGATTTACCTGTGTAAAAAGGATGAGAAGTTCTAGAAATCTCCATTTTGAATACTGGATATTCAACACCTTCGTGAGTGATAGTTTCTTTTGTTTCTACTGTCGATTTAGTGATAAAAACATCATCGTTTGACATGTCTTTGAAAGCAACTAATCTGTAATTTTCTGGGTGAATTCCTTGTTTCATTTTGTAAATCTTTTTATTGTTATGAAGTAATTTGTTTTGAAGCTTTCTTTTATGAAAGGTATAAACTAGCTACAGCTTTTATTGTTCTTTTTAAATTAGAGTGTGCAAAAATACAACTATTTTTTAAAAATCAAACGAATAGGTAAACTTTTTTTAATTGTTTTGCACTTACTGAAAAGTAATTACGGAATTACTATATTTGTTAACTAATCACAACCTAAATAGTATGAATGAAATTATTAAGAAAAATGGTTTAACGTTTGGCGCAATTTTAGGCCTATTCTCAGTTGCATTTACAACTCTTATTTATGTTGTAGATATAAAGTTATTTATGAGTTGGTGGCTTGGAGGCATTAGCCTCATTTTAAATATTATTATTGGCGTTGTTTTAGTTTCGAAAACAAAAAAACAGCTAGACAATAACATCAGTTTTAAAGATGCTTTTTCTGTTTATTTCATTGCCGGAGCACTTGGAAGTACTATTTCTGCTTTATACAATTACGTTTTGTTTAATTTCATTGATCCTCAAGCCAAAGAAACGATAAAAGAAATGACCATCAAATATACTATCGAAATGATGGAAAAATTTGGAACTCCAAAAGAAGCGTTAAACCAAACCATAGCCGAATTGCAAAAAGCAGATAATTATTCATTAGGAAATATATTTATGGGATTATTATTTGTCTACATTATTGTTTCCATTTTTGGCTTAATTTTGGCCGCTATTTTCAAATCTAAATCACCTTCATCGCAAGGATTATAAATGAATTTATCTATAATAATTCCACTTCTTAACGAACAGGAATCTCTACCTGAATTACACCAATGGATAGTCAAAGTAATGACTACCCATAATTATTCCTATGAAGTAATTTTTATAGATGATGGCAGTACGGATGAGTCGTGGCAAATTATTGAACAACTTTCAGAAAAAAATCCAAACGTTAAAGGAATTCGTTTCCTTACCAATTTTGGTAAATCACAAGCCTTGCATGCCGGTTTTGCTAAAGCTAAAGGCAACGTAATCATTACAATGGATGCGGATTTACAAGATAGTCCGGAAGAAATTCCTGATTTATATAATATGGTTTTGAACCAAAATTTTGATTTGGTTTCAGGCTGGAAAAAGAAACGCTACGATTCGGTTGTTGGTAAAAATTTACCTTCTAAATTATTTAATTGGGCTGCCCGAAAAACTTCTGGAGTTAAACTTAATGATTTCAACTGCGGCTTAAAAGCCTACAAAAATATCGTTGTCAAAAACATAGAAGTTTCGGGTGAAATGCATCGTTACATTCCGGTTTTAGCCAAAAATGCTGGCTTTGGAAAAATAGGCGAAAAAGTGGTAATACATCAAGCCCGAAAATATGGCGAGTCAAAATTTGGTATGAGCCGTTTTATTAATGGTTTCTTAGATTTGATTACGATTTGGTTTTTATCCAAATATGGTAAACGCCCAATGCATCTTTTTGGAGCACTTGGTATAATCATGTTCATCATTGGTTTTTTGGCTACTTTTTTTATTATAGGAATCAAACTAATGAAATTATTTGTACTACATGAACCAACTATTTTAGTTACTGCAAACCCCCTTTTCTACATTGCCTTAACCGCAATGATTATAGGTTCTCAACTATTTTTAGCGGGATTTTTGGGTGAAATAATTTTGAGAGCAAAGAACAATGAAGAGCGCTATAAAATTTCGAAAGAGGTGAATTTATAAAATTAGTATTTTCTTAAATATGATACCATAAAAGTTATTCTTTAAGGTCGCAAATTGTGGCCTCAAACATTTTAAAAGAATGGAATTAGAAGTTATACAAAATAAAATATTTGAAATACGTGGTCATAAAGTCATGCTTGATTTTGATTTGGCATTACTGTATTCAGTTGAAACTAGGGTTTTAAAACAAGCTGTCAGAAGAAACATCTCTAGATTTCCTGAAGATTTTATGTTTATTTTATCTGATGCCGAACTAAATCAATTGGTATCACAATCTGTGATACCATCTAAAAGTTATTTTGGTGGTGCTTTCCCCTTTGCCTTTACAGAACAAGGAATTGCAATGCTTTCCAGTGTTTTGAATAGTGAAAAAGCAATCGAGATTAATATTTCAATTATTAGAGCATTTGTTACCATTAGGCAATTTTCTTTGACTTATGCTGAACTTAAAACTAGAATTGAAGAAATTGAAAGCCAATTTCCCGATATTTACAAAGCCTTAAATTACTTGGTTGACAAGGATAAAAATCAAAAAACTGAAAGAAATAAAATAGGTTACAAAAAGTAAAATCATGCATATCGAAAAAAACATATTAGACAAAGTAAACGAATGGCTTACGCCGACATTTGACCAAAAAACGCAAGACGAAATCACAGAAATGATGACTTCCTCTCCAAAAAATCTAGAAGAAAGCTTCTATAAAAATTTGGAATTTGGAACGGGTGGAATGCGCGGAATAATGGGCATTGGAACCAATCGCATCAACAAATACACCCTTGGGAAAAACACTCAAGGCTTATCCGATTATTTAAAAAAGTCATTTCCAGATGAGCAACTAAAAGTAGCTATTGCTTACGATTGTCGCCATAACAGCGATACTTTGGCGAAAGTTGTTGCTGATGTTTTTTCGGCAAACGAAATCAAAGTGTATTTGTTTTCTGAAATGCGTCCAACACCAGAATTGTCTTTCGCAGTCAGACATTTAAATTGCCATGCCGGAATTGTTTTGACAGCTTCTCACAATCCACCTGAATACAATGGGTACAAAGTATATTGGCAGGATGGTGGACAAATAGTTCCACCAAATGATGCCGAAATTGTTCAGGTAATTGAAAACTTAAAATACAGCGAAATCAAATTTGACGCTAACGAAAATCTGATCGAATATATTGACGTTGCCGTAGATGAAGCTTTCGCAAAATCTACTGTTGATAATGCAAGCTTTAACACTCCGGCGGAAGCTAGAAAAAATTTAAAAATTGCTTATACTTCTTTACATGGAACATCTATTAAAATGGTTCCGAAAGTATTAGAAAAAGCAGGTTATACTGATGTTAATATTGTTCCAGAACAGGCAGAACCAGACGGAAATTTCCCAACAGTTGTTTCTCCAAATCCAGAAGAACCGGAAGCATTGACCATGGCTTTAGCTTTAGCAGATAAAATAAATGCGGATATCGTTTTTGGAACTGATCCGGATAGTGACCGACTTGGCGTTGCGGTCAGAAATAATGAGGGCGAAATGCAGTTGTTAAACGGGAACCAAACGATGATTGTTATGACGCATTATCTTCTGGACCAATGGAAAAAAGCTGCGAAAATTGACGGAAAACAATTCATCGGTTCAACTATTGTTTCTACACCAATGATGTTAGAACTGGCTTCGGCTTTTGGCGTTGAATGCAAAGTTGGTTTAACCGGTTTCAAATGGATTGCAAAGTTTATCACAGATTTTCCTGAACTGAAATTTATTGGCGGTGGCGAAGAAAGTTTTGGCTATATGGTTGGTGATGCTGTACGCGATAAGGATGCTGTAGGTGCTATTTTGCTAATGTGTGAAATTGCAGCTCAAGCCAAAGAAAAAGGGAGTTCCGTTTACAAAGAATTGGAACAAATGTATGTCGACTTTGGTTTCTATAAAGAGCATTTAATTTCGATTACCAAAAAAGGTATAGAAGGCGCAAACGAAATCAAGCAAATGATGGTTGACATGCGTGAAAATCCAGTTTCCGAAATCAATGGACAACGTGTAATTATGGTGGAAGATTACCAAAACTCAACCGCAAGAAATCTTTTGAGTAATGAAACCGAAACTTTACATATTCCAAAATCGGATGTGTTGATTTATTATTTAGAAGACGGATCTAAAATTTGCGCGCGCCCTAGTGGTACCGAACCAAAAATCAAATTCTATTTTAGTGTAAATACTGCTATTGAAAATGTGGGCGAAATTTCAGCTGCTGAAGCATTTTTGGATACTAAAATTGGAAATATAATTTCAGAAATGAAACTGACCTAATGGATAATAATCTCAAAAAACTAATTCCCTTTGCCTTAAAATACAAGAAGAATGTAATTTTAAATATTGTCTTCAATATATTTTATGCCTTATTTTCAACTCTGGGAATGGTTTCTATAATTCCAACTTTGAAAGTGCTTTTTAAAGAAACGGAAGAAGTAACCGTTATGCCTATTTATAGAGGTATTGGTTTTTTGGGTAAATATGGAGAAGATTTATTGAATTATCATATCACGAAATTATCAACAGAAAGAGGAGAAGAATATGCACTTTTACTTGTAGTCTCCATTGTAATTGTGATTTTTTTACTAAAAAATATTTTTAATTATTTGGCCTCATTTCATGTAACCCGATTGAGAACTGGTGTTTTGAAGGACTTACGAGAAAAGTTATATCAAAAAATTATTCATCTTCCTATTTCCTATTATTCTGATGCACGAAAAGGAGACGTCATGTCACGAATGCTTGGTGATATAAATGAAGTTCAAAACTCTTTTTTCCAAGTATTAGAATTGGTAGTTCGTGAACCTTTGACTATTCTATTTTCAATTGTGGCAATGCTTGCTATTAGTACAAAGTTGACGATTTTTGTATTTATTTTTATTCCAATTTCAGGTTTAATTATTTCAAGAATAGGAAAAAATTTAAAAGTTAAATCAACACGAGCACAACAAGAAACGGGTTATTTCATCTCAATTTTAGATGAAACATTAGCCGGAATGAAAGTTGTAAAAAGTTATAATGCAGAAAATATTTTTATTTCAAAATTTAATTCCTCTGTTAAAAAATTACAGCAACTATCCAATAGTATTGGGAACAAAAGTAACCTAGCTTCACCTATGAGTGAGTTTCTGGGAATACTAACCATTGCTGTACTTTTATATTATGGAGGCTATATGGTTTTAGTTGACAAATCGTTGGCAAGTACCGCTTTTATTGGATATATTGCTTTGGCTTATACCATTTTGACTCCGGCCAAAAATATTTCGAAAGCATCCTATCAGGTAAAAACAGGTTTGGCTGCTGCCGAAAGAGTTTTTACTTTGATGGAGGAAGAAAATACCATTACCTCCAAACCAAATGCTATTGATAAAAACACTTTTGAAACCGGAATTTTTATAGAAAACATTAACTTCAGATATCATAAAGACAATGTATTGAAGAACTTTTCGCTTGACGTTCCAAAAGGGAAAACAGTAGCATTGGTTGGTCAATCCGGAAGTGGTAAAAGTACAATTGCCAATTTATTGACCCGTTTTTATGACGTCAACGAAGGTAGAATTACGATTGACAATGTTGACATCAAAGACATTAATTTACAATCGTTACGTGGGTTAATGGGATTAGTGACACAAGATTCAATATTATTCAACGACACCATTAGATCTAATATTTCATTAGGAAAGCTTGATGCCACTGACGAAGAAGTAATTGAGGCCTTAAAAATTGCCAATGCCTATGAATTCGTAAAAGACTTACCGGAAGGAATTTATACCAACATTGGTGACAGCGGAAACAAACTTTCGGGTGGACAAAAACAACGTTTGTCTATCGCTCGTGCTGTTTTAAAAAATCCACCGATAATGATTTTGGACGAAGCTACTTCAGCTTTGGACACCGAAAGCGAACGATTGGTGCAAATTGCTTTAGAAAACATGATGCAAAACAGAACATCCATTGTTATTGCTCACCGACTTTCAACCATACAAAAAGCGGATTTCATTGTAGTGATGCAAAAAGGAAAAATTGTGGAGCAAGGAAATCACGAAGAACTTTTAGCCAAAAACGGAACTTATTCTAAGTTGGTTTCTATGCAGTCCTTTGAATAATATAAAACCTATTTTATGAAAAGAGAATATTTTGGAATGCTGTTTATAATTGTATTTGTAGCTTCAATATTCATTGCCGAAGAATTTTTTGGCGAAGTAAGAGTAACACATTGGTTAAGTACTTTTATTGTTGTTTGGGTTATGCTAGCATTCCAGGTTGGACAATATTCTATGCGTTTTCCAAAAGCATTTTAAAGGTTTAAA
>CALQCV020000102.1 GCA_943329165.2 Candidatus Nitrotoga sp. CP45
ACTAAAAAGAAGCCTTCTTTATTTTCTTCATCAACTTCTTTAGTTAGTAATGTTTTTGTAAATTCTGCAATTATAATTTTATTCAGAATAGCTTCGTTTATGTATGCTGTTTTAGTATCGTCTTCAATTTTTTCGGTAACAATGATTATCGCTTTTTTTAGTTTTTCAAAAGCGTTGTCTATATTATTGGTTTCAAAAACCATTCTATATTCAATCCAACTCCAATACCAAGATGATATATAAACTAAGAGTTTATGTTTGCTTTCAAAATAGCGATAAATTGAACTTTCGTTAGAACCTATTCGTTCTCCAAGTTTTTTGAAAGTAAAATTTTCAAAGCCAATTTCATCCATTAAGATAATACTTTCTTTAATTATTTTTCTGCCAAGCGACGAAGTCTCAGGGTCTTTGACATATATTTTGTCGTTAACTTGAATTTTTAAAGATAAAAGTAAGTTGTTCATTTATTAATCATTTGTAGAAGGATGAAAATCATGCTTCTCTTTTTGTTTTAAATCAAAATTGTAAAGTAGCGCAACATTAAAAAAATCGCGTCCAGTTTCATCGTTAATTTTATAATCAAACTGATGAATATAACCCGTTTGAATGGCTAAGTTTTCTGAAAACTCATAACCACCACCAATAAAAAGGCGATTTCTCTCAAAAAATGGTTCTTTGTCAGTAAAAAAAAGTTCATTCCAAGCACTCAAATAAAAGGTTTTGGGTTCTATTTTTTTTCCTTGTAAAGGAATCGCGGCTGATAATCTATACCTAAATCTATTTCGGAATCCGTTTGAAGTAAATCGTTGTTCTGCTCTGTATCGATGTTCAAAAACGATGTAATCAAAAGGGTTTTTTAAATTGACTTGAGCCCAAGTTCTAATTTCATTATTTTGAATAGGTTTTAAAAAATTCCCGCCTTCGCTATACGTATTGTAATCACCAATTCCTCCGGTTACCGAAAAATTAGGTTTGATTTTGTATGTGGCTCCAAGTTTTATTTCATAATAATGGAAATCATTATAAAAAGCTAAACTTCTAAGCTGTGCTTCTGTAAAGAAACTCCATTTAGGATTTATTTTCATAGTTACATTTAGAATATTCCATGAGCCAAGATTATTTTTTTCTTGAGAAAAAGCAGCTTGGCGAGTACTTGTAAATGCAATTAAAAGGATTAAAATTTTTAGTTTCAAAATCTCAATAATAATAATTTATTTGCAAATATAATAGCATTACTATTAAAAAAGAAATTTTAACTTTTATTTAATTTTTTAATTTTTTCAAATCAGTTTTATCTTCAATTTCATAAGAATAAAATTCTAACACTATTTTGCGAAATCAGTATTGTTGATTTTTTTAAAAAAGAAGTTGGTGTTGTTTCTACAAGGATTCATGTGCAATAGATCATTGCCGAAAAAGGTATAGCCGATATATATGGCAAAAGCTTAAAAAATAATGCCGAAGCCATTTTTAGTATTGCCCATATTTATCATCAAGAAAGTATTTAACGTTAAGCCAATAGGCTGATTTTTGGCTAATGAGAAGCTTTTTTCCAATTAAGATAAAATATCTTGCGAAACGCAAACGGGAAATCAACACAAAATTAGTAATTGCGAGAAAAGGCTTTTAGCCGACGTGCTTCTTTTCAATATGTTTGAATCAATACGTCAGTTGGAATATTCAATCTTTCGTGAAGTTGACGAATCATTTCTAACGAAAGTTTTCTTTTTCGATTTAAGATTTCACTGGCGCGACTTTTCAATCCAACAATGTTTGCTAAATCATTTTGATTGTAGCCCATTTGTTGCATTCTGAATTTGATTGCTTCGATTGGATCTGGTAAACCAATTGGAAAATGTTCATTTTCATATTGGTCAATAAGAATTCCCAATACTTCAAGTTCATCGCCTTCTGCTGAACCGAGTTTTGCATCAAAGATTGTTTCCAACCTTTCCAAAGCTTGATTATAATCTTTTTCAGTTTTTATAGGTTTAATTTCCATAGCTTTTAAATTTCATTAGCGTTAATCTTATCATATTCTGCGTGCGTTCCAATAAATCGAATCCAAATCATTTGATAATTATAATTTATCCTCACAATTACCCTGTAATTATTCCCTTTGATATTAAAAACAATTCGATTATCGTTTAAAATACTTGCGCTTGGATATTCTTTTTTTACTTCGTTCGGATTCTTCCATTCACCGTTGCTGGTTTCCTGAAACCAGGATTTCAGTTGTTGCTCTGAATCTGCATGAACTTCCCAAAAATCACGTAATATCTTTTTCGAAATTATTCTCAATTTTTACTTTTTTTGTCAAAGATAAATAAAAGTTCCCAATTTGGGAATTATTTGTAAAGTTTTTTTTTGCTCAAAATTTGCGCATGTTGGCTAATGGTTTGCAGCTTAGCGAGTTTGCGAACTACGTAACGACATATTTTCCATTAAAGATAAAAATCTTTGCGAAAGAAAAATTTGAATTTGCACATTTTTCGCTATTGCTTGAAGAAGATTTTATAGGAAGTCACTCTTATCTTTTCAAATATTCTCCCGCAGTCATAACTGGAATTTTAGAACTTTTGAAATCCTTTTTATTTCTAGTAATTATTATGTCAGATTCATAATCAATTGCCACAAAATATTGTAATCCATCTTCAAAATCTCCAAAGTCAGATGCTAATGCTAGTTCAATAGCTTTATCTTCTAGAGGTAAAATATTTACGAGAACTTTGAATTTCAACAAATATTTTTTTGCGTCTACAGCTTTATAATGCTTTACAATTGAGTAATATGCATTGGCAAAAGTCAAAGATGAAATTTGAAGTTGAATTTCTTTTTTGTCACTTAATGTAAATAAATCTTGTGCATCTCTATAAAAAGGTTCACGTTTGGCTAAAAGATCAATAACAACATTAGTGTCTACAAATACTTTTTCCATTAAGAATACTTTTTATCAATGTAGTTTCTGTATTCTTTTCTTTCGTCAAAATCATTTGGAATAATTCCAGTCAGACTTTCTACAAGCGGACTTACAGAAGATTTCTTCTTTGATTCTCTAGTTAGAGAATTGAGATAATTTTCAATCAATTTGGATAGACTAACCTTATGACTTTTCGCATAAGTTTTCGCTTCATAAATGACTTCCGTGTCTAGGTTTAAAGTGAGTTTAGTGTTCATGATAAATTATTTTACGTGTAAAAATAAACATTTTTCACGTAAGTTTTAATTTCACTACAATTTTTTTGCGATTTCCTATAACGTGCCGCCGCTTGGCGAGGTTGCGAACTTCGTAACGACATATTTTCCAATAAGATAAAAATTCTTGCGAAAGAAAAATTTGAATTTCACACATTTATCGCCATTTCTTGAGACGGCTGTTAGTGGCTGGCTTTATCTCTTTATTACGTGTACTTATATTTTTATAAATTTTTTGTCAACTGTTCTATCTTCAGAATATAGTTTCATTAAATAAATTCCTGAAGCAAAATCAGAAATGGTAATAACGTCAAAACCAGCATTTATAGTTTTGACAGTTTGCCCCAGGGAATTAAAGATTTCGATCTTGTCAATAAAATTGTTTTTAGAATCAACAAATAATTTTGATTTAGCAGGATTAGGATAGATGATAGTTTGTTTTAAATCAAAATTTGGAGAGTGAAGTTGAGAATTTCCAAATACATAATTATTAAAGATAGGCGTCGAAATAACTAGGCTCATATTATTTCCTTGTCCAGAGATAAAATATTGTCCGCCAGATTGAAAAAGAGAAAAAAAAGCGCCTTCAAATGAGATATGTTCAGAAGAGCCACAAAGAACCAACGTACCTGCGAAAGTGTCAAATACTAAAACATCATTAAATGGAGAACTGAAAGTTCCGCCAAATCCATTACATGCTCCTATTCCATTAAAATTTGAAGTTTGAGAAAAGGTAACATTGGGTGAAATAGGAGGAATTATTGCTGATACAGGATGATGTATATTATCGTCAGTGGAGTAGTAATCGTATAAATACCAAGTCTGAAATAAATCAGGATTTGGGGTTTGGGAAAAACAGTTTAAACTGTAAATTATCGCAATCAACGTCATTAACTGTTTCATTTTCTATTGAATTAAGTCACTAAATTTACTCATTTTTTGTGAGCTTGCCGCTAAAGGTCGATGCGATAGCTCGTAGCGGCTTATGGAAATCTATTTTTCCAAAAGACAACCGAGTGAAGTTATGAAAAGTAAACGAACAATTTACCGAAAACTAGCCATCCGATTTAGCATTTGTTAGCAGTAGATTTTTTATGATTATTCTTTTATAAATTTATTACTTCGTCCATTTAGTTTATATATGTAAATTCCACTATTTAGATTAGTAACATCTATTTCAATTTTGTTTTCTATTACTGTCATATTCTTTTCAAGAACTTTCTTACCATTTATGTCAAATATTTCCAGATTTGTTGTATTTCCGTTTTCTAAATCTGTTGTAAAAGAAATTTTGTTTGAAGTAGGATTTGGAAAACTAAAGAATTGTGTTTTTGACAGAACTCCTTGTTGTTCTATAGAAAGCGTTCCAGCTAAACTATATATATCGTAAAGATTTGGATCTTCTTTATCAGTAGCTACGATTAATTTATACCCCAAATTGGAATTTTTCACAGCATATGCTTCCCATCTGTCACCAAATTCAAATAAATTTATTCCATCCTCATTAAATAGAGTCATTTTATTTGGATTGCCACCAATTATATCTCTACTTACAACAATAAACTCAATTTTAGAATCAGAATAAAAAAGCTTATCTGTAATTAAATAAATGTATTGTATACTATAATTTATACCTGGATTTAAATTGATAGTTTTAAAAAGTACATGTGATGAATTATATAGAAGAACTTGATTCAAATCTTCATCCATTGTGTAATAATTAATTCCACTATCGGTAAAAAAAGCATAGGTTTTAGGAAAATTATTATTTCCATTTGTTGTGTAGGAGTGTTCTAAAGTAACTTGAGAAAATGTTGTAATTGAGAAGAAAACCGTTAAAAGAATTGATAAAATAATTTTTTTCATAAAGTTGATTTTAATTGGGATTGTTGTTATTTATTGGTTTTTAAATTTACTGCTAACGTTAGGCCGCTTGGCGATGTGGCGGATTAAGGAAGTCTTATCTTTCTTTTAAACACTGACTTCAAGGATACAAAACAAAGTTTAAATTAAATCTGAAACCCGCATTTTTGCACAACGCTTGTTAGTGGCTGGCAAAATATTAAAGTCCTCTATATTTTCTGATTAGCCAAAAAAAAAGAGGGCTTTATTTTACAATTCATAATTTGATGAGAATAATTATCTAACTATTCTTTTATAAACTTTTTAGATACTAGCTTTTCTCCGTCTGTTATTTTTAAAACATATACTCCAGAAACTAAATCGTTAACAGTTATAATTTTATTTTTAATTTGTCCAGATTTTATAATTTGTCCTAAATGATTTACTATCAAATAATTTAAGTTTTTTTCGATGTCTATTTGAATAAAATCTATTGTAGGATTTGGATATAAAACAAAGTTTTCTTTTGAAAGTTCAGAAACACCTAATACAGGACTTGTTGAATAAGCTGTTGATCCAAAATCCCAATTTGCAATATTATAAATTGTAGCTAGGTCGGTTGCTTTATTACCAGTTAATACAATTGAAGGTTTTAATGTACCATTGCCAATAACTTGACCCCAAATAAATGAAGTGGCTCTAGGTGGTTGTCCACAGTTAAATGCAGTATAATCGCAATTATTTAATGTTGTTGACCATGCGGTGTTCATACGTATAGCTGTAATTAAGGATGGACTTGCTGCAGTGCCTTGGTAAGCTATAACCGATTCTCCTGCAGCAGAACCCATACTTACATAGTATAAAGGAGGAGAAATTGTAGAGTTATATGCAGCTTGTGTAGCTGAAATGGTTCCTATGTTCGTAGATAAATTATTTCGTACATTCATATTAATAACAGTTCCGTAGGGTAATGCAGTATTTGCTGTCCAAGTTACAATACCATCAGTAACAGCACCAGTGTTTGGGCCACATGGTAGTGCAGTTTGAAATGCTGAAGCATCTGTTCTCCACCCATAATCAGTAAATGAAATTTGTGTCCCGGCATTAATAGCTGTCAACAATACAAATGAAATATTATCATCATTTGAAGCCGAGTTGACATTATTATCTGTTGCATTAATTAAGACAATTGCTATATCTCCCGCTGTAAGGGTTGTTTGCGCATTTAGTTTTCCTATAAAACTTAATAGTAATAGCAAAACTGTGTAATTTTTTTTCATGATGATAAATTTTAGATATTTATTAAAAAGTAAATGATTTTTTTTATTTAATACGATTTAATTTTCTATTATTATGTTTATTTCGGGGCGAATTGCTTGCCAATGAATTTTTTATCCCCGAAACAAACTTTCGCAAAGCCAACCTAAATTGGGTGTATATACGAATGTTCGTTTCGTTTTAGTTATCAAATATACCAAATAATTTTTCTCTACCACAAGATGCTAACTTCACGGTTACAGTAAAAAACGCCTCAAGTTAAGAAGACTTTTATTACAACAAAGACTTCCCAGTCATGACTTCGGGTTTTTCAATTCCCATTAATTCAAGAATAGTAGGAGCAAGGTCGCCTAAAACTCCATCGTGTATGGTTTTTAACTCCTTGTCTACTAAAATTATCGGTACAGGGTTAGTCGTGTGTGCTGTATTTGGAGATCCATCTGGGTTTATCATGGTTTCGCAATTCCCGTGGTCAGCTATGATGATGGTTGTGTAGTTGTTTTCCAATGCCGTTTCGACTACTTCTTTTACACATTTAT
>CALQCV020000103.1 GCA_943329165.2 Candidatus Nitrotoga sp. CP45
TTGACGAGAAGGGCGAACCGATATCCACTTTTGCATTGAATGATGCAACTTATAACGGAAGTATTTTGGTTGCCGGAGATAATTTTGGATGTGGAAGTAGTCGGGAACATGCTGCATGGGCTCTGACCGATTATGGATTTAAAGTTATTGTGTCCAGTTATTTTGCTGATATTTTTAAAGGAAACGCACTCAACAATGGATTATTGCCAATAGTAGTTTCACCTGAATTTTTGGTAATTATTTTAAAGAAAATACAGGCAGAACCAAAGACAAACTTGATTATCGATTTAGAAAATCAAACCATTTCAGTAGATAATACTGATAATTCAGAGTCTTTTGAAATTGATTCATATAAAAAAATATGCATGATAAATGGCTATGATGACATTGATTTTTTGGTGAATAGTAAAGATATCATCGAAGCATTTGAAAAAACCAGTTCACAAATAATAACTACTATATAAAAAAGAAATTATGAAATTGAAAATAGCTGTTTTATCAGGAGATGGAATAGGTCCGGAGGTTACCAAGCAAGCCGTAGCAGTTTTAAAAGCTGTGGGAGAAGTGTATCACCACAATTTTGAGTTTGAGGAAGCTTTAGTTGGCGCAATTGCCATCGATAAAACTAATAATCCTTTGCCAGACGCTACATTAGAACTTTGTAAAAATTCAGATGCCGTACTTTTTGGTGCTATTGGCGATCCAAAATACGATAATAATCCAGATGCAAAAGTGCGGCCGGAACAAGGATTGTTAAAATTGAGAAAAGAATTGGGTTTGTTTGCCAACATAAGACCAATCAAAGCTTTTGAATCGCTTATTGAACAATCACCTTTGAAAACTTCGATCATAGAAGGAACGAATATGGTTATTTATAGAGAACTCACAGGTGGAATTTATTTTGGTGAAAAGAAGCTAAGTGATGATGGAACAACAGCTTCTGACTTGTGTGAATATTCACAATTTGAAATTCAGCGCATTGCTCATTTGGCATTTAAAGCCGCGCAGACTAGAAATAAAAGAGTTACGCTAGTTGATAAAGCGAATGTTTTAGAAACGTCAAGATTGTGGCGAAGAGTTGTCACTCAATTAGCCAAAGAATATCCAGATGTTACTTTAGATTTTCTTTTTGTTGATAATGCAGCGATGCAAATGATTCTTAATCCAAGACAGTTTGATGTTATTCTTACCGAAAATATGTTTGGCGATATCATTTCAGATGAAGGTAGCGTAATTGGTGGTTCAATAGGATTGTTAGCTTCGGCATCAGTTGGAAATGAGAATGCATTATTTGAACCAATTCACGGTTCATATCCTCAAGCTAAAGGGAAAAACATTGCCAATCCTATTGCTGCAATTTTATGTTCCGCCATGTTATTAGAACACTTTGGATTAAAAGAAGAAGCAGAAGCCATACATAAAGCAGTCGAACAATCGTTAGAAAACAATATAGTTACACCCGATTTGAATTCGGTAAGAAATTTTGGAACTGACTATGTGGGAAGCGTTATTGCTAATTTTATATTAAGTACTGATGATAGCAGTTATGCGAATTTTGAAAATATCCGAATTGGGAAATCGATAATTATTTAAAAAAGTTTAGTTGGTTTATTTTTTTGAAGATAGATTGTGTGAGCAATCTATCTTTTTTTATTACCAGCTTCCGCCACTTCCGCCACCAGAAAATCCGCCACCGCCGAATCCGCCACCGAATCCACCGCCGCCAGAACTTCCTCCACCGAAACCGCCGCCGCCAAATCCACCGCCACTGCTTCTGCCAAGGCTGCTCAATAGAATGATATCTGTGAGGCTCATTCCACCGCCACGGGAGTTTCCGATGTTGCCACCATTATTTTTGTTTTTAGAAATAATGATTATAATGACAACAATGATAATGATAATGGGAACAATTGGAAATTTATCCCCTTTTTTAGTTTGCTTTCGTTCGCCTTTGTATTTGCCTTTAAAAACATCAAAAAGGGCATCAGTTCCTTTATCTAACCCCTTGTAGTAACTTCCGGCTTTGAATTCAGGAATAATAATGTTTCGGGTTATTTCTCCACCAATTCCCGCGGTTAATCTGTCTTCCAATCCATAACCTGCCGAAATCCAAATCTTTCTCTCGGCTTTAGCCAAAAGTATAATAACACCGTTATCGTTTTTCTCAGTTCCGCCAATTCCCCAAGTTTGTCCCCATTTTGGTGTAAGTATTCCAATGTCTTCCCCTTTTAAACTTTCAATTGTAATGACAACAATTTGAGTCGAAGTCGAGTCGGAATAGCGAACCAGCTTTTCCTCTAATTGTGATTTTTCAGTAGCACTTAAAACATTTGCATAGTCATAAACTGAAGTTTGAAACGAAGGTTTTTCAGGAATCGTATATTGCGCAAAAGTTGGCAAAACACTAAACAAGGTAACTACTAACAATAGGATTTTTAAAGAGCCTACGGAATTCGTAATTTTTTCTGCTACGCTCCAAACAATTTGCGCCTTGCGCTCGGGTCGTAATTTACAATTCGTAATTTCCATCATTCTCCTATAGATATTTCGTTTGACAATTCATCAGTATCATCGTCAGCATAAGGAAAATACTTTTGCAGTTGCTCTCCGGCATTCAGGATGCCATCGATTAAGCCTTGCTTGAAATTCCCATTCTTAAAATGATTTTGCATCACATCTTTAGTACAATTCCAAAAATCGTCAGCTACTTTTTCGTTAATTCCTTTATCGCCATAAATTGCAAATTGTTTGCTTTTGACAGCTACATAAATAATAACACCGTTACGCTCTTTGGTATTTTCCATGTTAAGAGTCCGGAATACTTCCATAGCTCTTTCAATAGCAGTAATGGAGGTTTGCTTTTCTATATGTACCCTGATTTCGCCAGAAGTATTTTTTTCGGCTTTGCCAATAGCGTCAACAATTTCCTGTTCTTCGGCTTTTGTTAAAAATTCGTCTACTTTAGACATCTTTGTTTTGTTTAAATCCAACATTACTTTTTGTGGAAAAATTATTTAAACCATTAAGAGATTAAGAAAATTAAGTTGTTTTTGACTTAATGACCCGAGCAACGCGAACAGGCGAAGCAAGCTTAATACCTTAATGGTGGAATTTTTAATTTATTCTATTTTTAGAATTTTACTTCAACAGGCTTTTCAGCACCTTCAACCGATTGGAAATAGGTTTTTTCTTTGAAACCAAACATACCTGCAAAAATGGAGTTTGGAAAAGTTTTAATGTGCGTATTATATGGTTTAACCGCTTCATTAAAACGAGTTCTAGCCGTTAAAATTTGATTTTCTGTACTTGCTAATTCGTCTTGTAATTTCAAGAAGTTGGCATTAGCTTTTAAATCAGGATAACGTTCTACAGACACCAATAATCTTGACAATGAAGAAGAAACTCCTGATTGTGCTGAATTAAAAGCAGCCAATTGTTCCGGTGTAATGTTTGTTGGATCTACTGTTACGGCTGTGGCTTTAGCTCTAGCTTCAATAACGGCAGACAAAGTACTTTTTTCAAAATCGGCAGCACCTTTAACAGTGTTTACTAAGTTCCCAATTAAATCATTTCTTCTTTGATATGAAGTGTTCACATTACCCCATGATTCGTTGATAGTTTGTTCGTATCCAACGGCCGTATTATTAATTCCTTTAACCCAGCTGTATATTCCAAAAATGATAACAGCTCCAATAATCCAAGGTAAAAATTTTTTAAAATCCATGTTTGTTTAATTTAAAGTTTAATTTATTTAGTTAGTAATAATTCTTTTTCTAGCTGACAAAATGTAAAGAAGTCCTGAAATGGTTCCCATAAAAATAAAACCTATGAACCACATAAACTTTTCTGTTCCGTCAATTCTATCCGATTTAGATATTTCGGTTAAACTAAGTATGATAAAAACCAATTGTGACAAAAGCCCTATTATCAATACTTCTGTAGCATACGACCAATGCATGATTTTCAGCAACGAACCCAAAACTACGATAAGCATAGCCAAAACAAAACTCAGCGTTAGAATTTTCTTTTTATCCATTATAAGTGATTTTTAATATTTACTAATTGTGCTTTAACTGTTTCCAATTTGCTGATGATTTCAAACTTGTCAAGCGTTTTCTTTTGCCCTTCTTTCAAATGTGTTTTAGCGCCGTCAAGGGTAAAGCCACGCTCTTTAACCAAATGATAAATCAGTTGTAAGTTTTTCACATCTTCTGGTGTGAACATTCGGTTGCCTTTCGCATTTTTCTTTGGTTTCAGAATATCAAATTCTTTGTCCCAAAAACGGATTAGCGAGGTGTTTACATTAAAAGCTTTGGAAACTTCTCCAATGCTATAATATCTTTTGTCCGGATTTAGTTCTATATGCATACTTTATCTTTTTAAAACTCTGTGAATCTCTATTCTTCTTTGTGCATCTCTGTGTAATAATTAAAGACAAAAGTACATTAATCCAAAGATTGATTTTCTTGATTAGCTAATTTTGAAATGGCAGTATATTCTGCCGCCGATATATTTCCGTAATAAAAATTTATTGGGTTAACTACTTTGCCGTCCTTATGAACTTCATAATGCAAATGCGGCGCTTCACTTCTTCCAGTGCTTCCTACATAACCTATGATATCGCCACGTTTTATTCGTTGCCCAGCACGACATTTGTATTTGCTTAAATGACCATACAAGGTTAAGTAACCAAAGCCATGATTTATTTCAATATGATTGCCATAACCCGATTTCGAGTTATCGGCACTTTTCACTATACCGTCACCAGTAGCAAAAATTGGTGTTCCGGTACTTGCTGTAAAATCCATGCCTTCGTGCATTTTTCTCACTTTCGTAAACGGATCACTTCTATAACCAAAACCAGAAGCAATGCGTTTTAATTGTTCATTCTTCACGGGTTGAATCGCCGGAATCGCAGAAAGCAATTTGTTTTTTTCTTTGGCCAGTTTCAATATTTCATCCAATGATTTTGATTGGATTGCGAGTTCTTTCGAAATAACATCAACACGTTTTGAGGTTTTGATAACCAAATCCGAATTATTAAACCCTTCCAATTCTTTGTATCGGTTTACACCACCAAAACCAGCTTTTCGTTGTTCATTCGGAATAGGCGACGTATTAAAATAAGCTCTATAAATATTATTATCTCTGTCAGCAACATCGTCCAAAACATTGGCGACTTCGTCCATTTTTTTATTCAATATGGAGTAACGCAACTTCATCGTTTCAATCTCACGCGCCTGCAATCTGTCTTTTGGAGTTTCTAAATAAGAGGAATTCAACAAGGCCACAAAACATAAAAACCCAAAAAGAGAAGAAGCAAGCAGAAACAAACCAATAAATCCTAGCTTTTTAGACAGTTTCGGTTTTATTTTGCGGTAAGCCAAACTTTCGGTATCGAAATAATACTTTACTTTCTTCGCCATTTTTTATTTTATGCTATTTTTGTGGAAGTTTTTAAAAAACAATGGTTGTACGAACAAATTTAACAAATGTTTCAGTCAATCCCTAAATTATTTTAGGAAGGGGATTTGGTTATGCGGTTATTCGGTTATTCGAAAATTACAACATACCAAATAACCAAATAACCAGATAACCGAATTACAACAAAAAATGAAATCACAAGACATTCGTAAACAGTTTTTACAATTCTTCGAATCGAAAGGACATTTAATCGTTCCTTCGGCGCCAATCGTTTTGAAAGACGACCCAACCCTGATGTTCAATAATTCAGGAATGGCACAATTCAAAGAGTTTTTCTTAGGCAACGGAACTCCAAAATGCCCAAGAATAGCCGATACGCAAAAATGTCTTCGTGTATCAGGAAAGCATAATGATTTGGAAGATGTAGGTTTTGACACTTATCATCACACGATGTTTGAAATGCTGGGGAACTGGTCTTTTGGTGATCCTGCCCGTCCGGCAGGCGGGTATTTCAAAAAAGAAGCGATCAACTGGGCATGGGAATTATTGACGGAAGTTTATAAAATCCCAAAAGAAAATTTATATGTTTCGGTTTTTGAAGGAAACCCGGATGAGAATGTGCCGTTTGATCAAGAAGCTTGGGATATCTGGAAAACCTTAATCGATGAAGACCGAATCATTCTTGGAAATAAAAAAGACAACTTCTGGGAAATGGGAGATCAAGGTCCGTGTGGTCCATGTTCCGAAATCCACGTTGATATTCGTTCTGCCGAAGAAAAAGCAAAAATTTCGGGAAAGAGTTTGGTGAATAACGATCATCCACAAGTGGTTGAAATTTGGAATAACGTTTTCATGGAATTTAACCGAAAAGCTGACGGAAGTTTGGAAAAACTGGCAGCGCAGCATGTTGATACCGGAATGGGATTTGAACGTTTATGCATGGCATTGCAAGGAAAAACGTCTAATTATGATACTGATGTTTTTACGCCGCTTATTGAAAAAGTGGAACAGATTACAGGATTAAAATACACTTCCAACGAAGTAAAAAATATATCAGAAGAACAGAACAAAACCAACATCGCCATTCGTGTAATTGTAGATCACGTCCGTGCGGTAGCCTTTGCTATTGCTGACGGACAGCTTCCTTCGAATACGGGTGCAGGTTATGTAATTCGCCGAATTTTGCGTCGTGCGATTCGGTACGGCTTTACATTTTTGAATAGCAAAGAACCTTTTATCAATAAATTGGTGGAAATTTTGGCAGACCAAATGGGTGAATTTTTCCCTGAAATCAAATTGCAGCAACAATTGGTTACCAATGTAATCCGTGAAGAAGAAGCTTCGTTTTTGAGAACTTTAGACCAAGGTTTACAGTTGTTGGATAATGTAGTTGCCAAAACAAAAGGCAATGAAGTTTCGGGAGAAAA
>CALQCV020000104.1 GCA_943329165.2 Candidatus Nitrotoga sp. CP45
ATAACTTGGGTGCTGATAAATATTTGATTGCTGGAGATGTAAATATAAAAAGGAAGACCATAGCGGACCAGTTGAGTGATTCGTTTACTTTTTTTAGGAATAAAGCTGGTATATCAAGTAAAATAACCCTTAAAAACATGCGTAAAACTTTCTTGACAAAGTTACATACCAAGACAGGTTTTGTGGAATCTATGGGTTACCAAAGGTCAGCCAAAGTAACGTTAGGTAATTATATAGATAAATCGGAAGTAGTTAAAAAGGTAAATGAAATGGGATTTAGTTTCTATGGTGACTAACAAAAATAAAAAGGTTCTATTTTAAATAAGTAGAGCCTTTTTTCTATTGAGTGGTATGCTTAACTCCACTCAAAAACTCCACTTAGAGACCAATAAAAAAGCCTCACATTGCTGTAAGGCTTGATTTTACTAGTGGAGAATATCGGAGTCGAACCGATTACCTCTTGCCTGCCAGGCAAGCGCTCTAGCCAAATGAGCTAATCCCCCAAATTGTTGAGCAAATATATATTTTATAGAAACAAATAGCAATTCAAAACCTATCTTTTTCAGATTTGTTATAAATTTACATCAAATCATAATTTATGCCTGACGAAAATTCAAACGGATTTATCGAAATTCAAATAGAAGATACTATCGCTACGATTACTTTTAGTCATCCGGCAAGCAACTCGTTTCCTAGTAAATTATTGCAAAAACTTACGGATGAATTAAATAAAATTTCTGCCAATTCTAGAGTGAATGTAGTTGTTTTGCAAAGCGAAGGCACTGTTTTTTGTGCTGGCGCTTCTTTTGACGAACTACTTTCTATAACCGATTTTGAAACTGGAAAAAATTTCTTTTCGGGTTTTGCTAATGTAATTAACGCTATGCGAAAGTGTTCCAAAATCATCGTTGGAAAAGTTCAAGGCAAAGCTGTTGGAGGTGGCGTTGGTCTTATTGCAGCTTGTGATTTTGCTTTTGCGTACCAAGATGCTGCAATTAAGTTATCTGAAATCGCTATCGGCATTGGACCGTTCGTGATTGAACCTGCTGTTTCCAGAAAAATTGGAAAAATCGCTATGTCCGAGATGACGTTACAACCGAACATTTGGCAATCGGCTGATTGGGCAAAGGAAAAAGGACTGTACGCCGATATTTTTGACAGCCAGAACGAAGTAACAGAAGCCACAATAAAACTTGCTGAAAAATTAGCATCCTACAATCCAGAGGCTTTAACCGAAATGAAAAAAGTATTTTGGCAAGGCACTGAAAATTGGGACGAACTATTATATGAAAGGGCTGCAATTTCAGGAAAATTAGTGCTTTCTGATTTTACGAAAGAAGCCTTGAGCCAACTTAAAAAGTAATTACCTTTGCAATAAATTAAGCAGTATGAGTAACATCAGAATCACAAAACAATTTTCTTTCGAAACCGGTCACGCGCTTTATGGCTATGATGGCAAATGCAAAAATGTGCACGGTCACAGTTACAAACTTTCGGTGACGGTTATTGGCAAACCTATTTCAGATAATACCAATGTGAAATTCGGAATGGTGATTGATTTTTCTGATTTGAAAAAAATTGTCAAAGAAGAAGTCGTTGATGCTTTTGACCATGCGACTGTTTTTAATAAAAATACACCCCATGTTGAATTGGCTGCCGAATTAAAAAACCGTGGACATCATGTAATTTTAGTGGATTACCAACCTACAAGTGAAAATATGGTAACTGATTTTGCTCAAAAAATAAAAAGTCGTTTGTCAGATGACATCGAATTACATTCACTTAAATTACAGGAAACAGATACGTCTTTTGCCGAATGGTATGCCTCAGATAATTAAATCGTCACACTTAGCTTGTCATCCCGAACGCAGTCGAGGGACGAAGTGCCTTTATAAAACTAACTTTAAATGACTATTTCTACCAACAAAAAAATATATTTTGCTTCCGACCAACACTTCGGCGCTCCAACGCCTGAAGCTAGCTTTCCACGTGAACAAAAATTTGTCGCTTGGCTTGACGAAGTAAAAAAAGATGCTGAATGCATTTTCCTGTTAGGCGATTTATTTGATTTTTGGTTTGAATATAAAACGGTTGTTCCTAAAGGTTTCGTGCGAGTTTTAGGCAAATTAGCCGAAATTCGCGACAGCGGGATTCCAATTTATTTCTTTGTGGGCAACCACGATTTATGGATGAATGATTATTTTCAAAAAGAGTTGAACATTCCGGTTTATCACGATAATCAGGAATATGAATTCAATGGGAAAACCTTTTTAATTGGACATGGAGACGGAAAAGGTCCGGGAGACAAAGGATACAAACGCATGAAAAAAGTGTTTACCAGTCCGTTTTCAAAATGGCTGTATCGCTGGTTGCATCCTGATTTAGGTGTAAAACTAGCACAATACCTTTCGGTAAAAAACAAACTGATTTCGGGCGATGCCGATGTGAAATTCCTTGGCGAAGAAAACGAATGGCTGGTTCAATATTCCAAACGCAAACTCGAAACCAAACATTATAACTACCTTGTTTTTGGGCACCGTCATTTACCGATGGTTTTGAAGGTTGGAGAAAACTCAGAATACATTAACCTTGGTGATTGGATTGGTTACTTTACCTATGGTGTTTTTGATGGTGAGAAATTTGAGTTGAAGGAATATTAATAGTAATCCATAATTTCAGAAAACCACATAAAAACATAGAAACAAAACTTTTTAGAGACCAATTATTGGTTCACACAATAAGGATTTCTTATGCTAAATGAAATACCTTAATAATTTTGGCAAAAACTATGTTTCTATGTGTTTAAAAAATAAATTACAACAAACAGTTTAACTATTACCCATCTGTATTCTTCAAAGCTTCCACATCTTTTGCTAAATCCAGATTCCTAAACGTAGGCGAAATAAATCCGGTGAAAGCAACGGTAATCAATGTCATTGTTCCACCAAAAACTACTGCTGTAACCGTTCCCATGAGTTTAGCGGTAAGCCCACTTTCAAAAGCACCCAATTCATTTGACGACCCCACAAAAATAGAATTTACAGATGACACTCGACCACGCATATTGTCTGGCGTATGCAGCTGCAAAATGGTATTTCGAATCACGACAGAAACACCATCAAAAATACCACTGAAAAACATGGCTAAAACAGAAACCCAAAAATAAGTTGACAATCCAAAAATAATGATGCAAACGCCAAACATAAAAATGGAAGCCAGCAATTTCATTCCAGCTTTTTTATTCAACGGAATATAAGCCGACAATACCATCGTAATAAAAGAACCTACAGCTGGTGCAGCGCGTAAAACTCCGAATCCTTCAGAACCAACTTTTAGAATGTCCTGCGCAAAAATCGGCAGCAACGCCATTGCTCCTCCAAATAAAACCGCAATCATATCAAGAGAAATAGCTCCTAAAATAGTCTTGTTTTGAAAGACATACTTGACTCCTTCTTTTAAACTTTGCATAATTGGTTCGCCAATTTTTGGATTTAGAATTGGTTTGCTCTCGATTTTTGTTAAAAAAAGTAAGGAAAAAACCGAAAAGGCAAATACCAAACACATCGACCAATGCACTCCAATAAAACTAATCGAAAAACCAGCTAAACCCGGACCAAGCATAGCACCCATTTGCCAAACGGAACTGCTCCAGGTAGAAGCATTGGCGTACGCTTTTTTAGGTACAATTAAGGATAACAACGAAAAGATAGTTGGCGAAATAAACGCGCGTACCAAGCCGCCACTAAAGACTAAAGCGTAAATAATATAAAGAATACTGTGGAGTTCTAAATTCTTATTGATACTCGGAACCGTAATTAAAAAAAGTCCGAGACTAACGATTGAAAAACCAACGATGCACTTTAAAAGCAATCTTTTTTTCTCACTTTGGTCAACAATATGACCCGCAAAAAGTGCCATTCCAATTGCTGGAATAATTTCCATTAAACCAATAATTCCTAGTGATAACGGGTCTTTGGTTAACCGATAAACTTCCCATTCTATGATCACAAATTGCATCGCCCAGGCAAAAACCATCGTAAATCGCAATAACAAAAAGAAATTAAATTCTTTATACCGAAGTGCTTCGTAAGGATCGTTTTTCGTCATTTAATCTGGCTTAATATCTTTAAATCTCAATTGCAAAGATACAGTTCCATTAAATTCATTTTCATCAATGCAATAACAAATTGCAATTGGTTGATGGTTTTTTGTTATTTCTAATTTATCCCCTAAGCCAAAACCTATTGCTCCAAAACCGTTAGAATTAGGTTGTTTTACAAATAGTTTTAAATGCTCCCCATTTTGTCCTAATGTTTTGGCATAACCTGAGTCTTTTAGGTTTTTGGTCATAAAAGTTGGTGTCATATTTTGAGGGCCAAAAGGTTCAAACTGGTTGAGCAATCGCACCAATCTATCATCAATATCCGTTAGATTTATTTCAGCATCAATTGCAATTTCCGGACTTAACAAATCGGGATGAATGGTTTCTGAAACTACTTTTTCAAAAGCATTTTTAAAATTCTGATAGTTCTCTTCTTTTAATGTCATTCCCGCGGCATACATATGTCCGCCAAATTGTTCCAGATGCGCAGCGCTAGCCTCCAAAGCATTATAAATGTCAAAATCTTTTACCGAACGCGCCGAGGCTGCTAGTTTGTCGCCACTTTTGGTAAATACAATCGTCGGACGATAATAGGTTTCTATCAAGCGTGATGCTACAATTCCGATGACGCCTTTGTGCCAATTTTCATTATAAACTACCGTGGTAAATTTATCTGTTTCGTCATTTATTTCTATCTGGTCCAATGCTTGAATCGTGATTTGCTTGTCTAAATCTTTTCGGTCAGCGTTATGCTGTTCGATTACGGAAGCAAATTCTTCGGCCTGATCTAAATCGTATTCCGTTAATAATGCGACTGCTTCATTGCCATGTTTTATTCTTCCGGCTGCATTAATTCTTGGCGCGATAATAAAAACGACATCGGTAATTGTCATAACCTTTTTCTTTACGTTTTTGATTAGTGCTTTTATTCCGGGACGCGGATTTGTATTAATAACTTCCAATCCAAACTTGGCCAAAATTCGATTCTCACCCGTCATCGGAACAATATCGGCAGCGATTGCAGTTGCAACCAAATCGAGATAAATTAGTAAATCGTCAATAGTTTGATTTCTATTTTGTCCCAACGCCTGAATTAATTTGAAGCCAACGCCGCATCCGCATAATTCATCATACGGATACGAACAATCGTCGCGTTTTGGGTCTAGAACCGCAACAGCATCTGGCAAAATATCCCCTGGTCGATGGTGATCACAAATGATAAAATCAATGTTTCTTTCATTCGCGTAAGCAATATGACCAATGGATTTTATGCCACAATCTAAAGCAATGATCAGTGTAATTCCGTTATCATCGGCAAAGTCAATTCCTTTAAATGAAATTCCGTAACCTTCATCATAACGATCTGGAATATAAGTCGCGACATTTGGATAATAACTTTTCAGATAGGACGAAACTAACGAAACCGCTGTCGTTCCATCCACATCATAGTCGCCAAAAACTAAAATATTTTCACCATTGGCAATCGCTGATTCAATTCGGGAAACTGCTTTGTCCATATCTTTCATCAAATACGGATTGTGCAAATCTTTTAAACTTGGACGGAAAAATTGTCTTGCCTGTTCAAACGTTTCAATGCCACGTTGCACCAAAAGCGTCGCAATTAGCTCATCCACTTTTAATTGGGAAGCCAACGCTTTTACTTTTTCGGAAGATGGTTTTGGTTTGAGTGTCCAGCGCATTTTTTGAAGTACGATTTATGAAGTTAGAAGTACGAAGTTATTGAAACAAAAATACGTGAAAGAGTATAACAAATGATATAGTTTTTGTGTATAATTTATAAATAAAAACCAAAATTATATTTGTTACTTTTGAGCTATAAAAAAAATTAAAATGCAAATTCAAGGTCAAATCGTAGACATTCCAAATCGCAAAATATATTCGGGAGAAATTACTGTTGAAAAAGGTAAAATCACTTCCATAATTGAAGCAGCACACAACGTCAAAAATTATATTCTTCCTGGTTTTGTCGATGCGCATATTCATATTGAAAGTTCGATGTTGGTGCCCTCTGAATTTGCGAAGATTGCAGTCTTACACGGAACGATTGGAACAATTTCTGACCCACATGAAATTGCCAATGTGCTGGGAAAAGATGGTGTTCATTTTATGATTGAAAACGGTAAAAAAGTGCCTTTAAAGTTTCATTTTGGCGCGCCTTCCTGCGTTCCTGCTACGTTTTTTGAAACGGCAGGAGCTGTAATAGATTCGCAACAAATTAAGGAATTAATGGCTTCCCCTGATATTTATTATCTATCCGAAATGATGAATTATCCGGGCGTTTTGTTTGATGATGAAGAAGTTCTGAAAAAAATTGCTTGGGCGAAACATTTCAACAAACCTGTCGATGGTCATGCGCCGGGATTGCGAGGCGCACCTATCGAAAAATATATTGCTGCCGGAATTTCTACCGATCATGAATGTTTTACTTATGATGAAGCAGCTGAAAAATTGTCGCTTGGAATGAAAGTCCTTATCCGTGAAGGAAGCGCTGCGAAAAACTTTGAAGCTTTGATCGATTTACTTCCAGATAATTTTGAAAATATGATGTTTTGTTCCGATGATAAACATCCGGATGATTTGATTTTGGGTCACATTAATTTGCTTTGCGCAAGAGCAGTTGCCAAAGGTTTTGACTTATTCAAAATATTACAAATGGCGTGCATCAATCCAGTGAAACATTACAAAATGGACATTGGCTTATTGCAAAAAAACGAT
>CALQCV020000105.1 GCA_943329165.2 Candidatus Nitrotoga sp. CP45
GCGATTCCTTTTGTGAGTGCGTGGAGTCAAATGAAGCAAAATGTGCCCGGATTTTTTGGAGTTGGAACCGCTTTGAAACATTTTGAAGCCAACAATCAATGGGAAAATGTGCAAAATCTCTATGACAATTCTTTGTTCTTCAGAACTTTGTTGGAAAACACGGCAATGTCGTTGGCCAAAAGTTATTTCCCGTTAACAGCTTATATGAAAGAGGATAAAGATTTTGGAGAATTTTGGCAAATTATCTTTGATGAATTTACAGAAACCAAACGACTACTGCTTAAAATCGCCGGACATAAGGAACTCATGGAAAATTATCCAGATGGGAAAGCTTCGATAGCGATGCGGGAGCAAATAGTATTGCCATTGCTGACCATTCAGCAATATGCATCGTCGCAAATCAATGAAATTAAAAAGCATAAAAAGGGCGACGAAAAATTGCTAACTGCTTATGAAAAACTGGTTATGCGTTCATTGTTTGGGAATACGAATGCTAGCAGGAATTCGGCGTAGCAAGTTTTTAACTTGATGGATTAAATGTATTCAACGAAATAAATTCGAGAGTGGATTATTCGTTTACCTTAGTTAAGATTTTTTAATGTTGTCAATAATTTTAGTTGCGTTCAAATGGAAAAATATGCAATTGTATTTATTGTTTTTTTCTTTGCTATCAGCGGTTTTGCTCAAAAGAATAATAAAGTCCGAGCAAACAAAAAAACGGAAAATGTAAAACCAACTCCATCCATAGAGGAAGTTGTTGTACCGGCGTTTACCAAAATAAAAATCATAGAAAACTACGAAAGAGTTTTAGAGAAAGGATACAAGACCGAAGCAATGCTTCAGGCTGTAGCTGATTATAGTTTTTTTGCGGAGGATATGGCTGCTGCTGCAAAATGGTATACGCAATTGTTTGAATTCTGCGCAGATGAATTAGAAGCCGTTTATTATTATAGATACGCCGAATCATTGAAAAGTATTGGTCAAACTGAAAAAGCAGCGGAGATGATGGCACTATTTCAAAGTAAAAAAGTATAGAAGAAATATCAAAAATCAGCAGTCTTTTGCAAAAAAAAGTGAACTTTGCGTCACTTAAAACCAACTAACATGAAACCATCCGATTTACAACCTGAAGAATTTGCAGGGCATTTTGCAACTTACATTAACCAAGTTTCCAGCGAATATAACTTATTAGAAGAACTTGAAATTTCGGTGCATCGTTTTATAAAATTTGTGCAGCATATTCCAATGGACAAATTTGATTACCGCTACGCCGAAGGAAAATGGATCATCAAAGACATTATCCAACACTTGATTGACGCCGAAAGAATATTTGGGTATCGCGCTTTGCGTTTCGCCAGAAATGACAAAACCGAATTGCCCGGATTTGAAGAAAACGATTATGTTGATTATGCTAATGCAAACAAAAGAAGTATTCAGGATTTATTGTCCGAGTTAGCTGTTGTTAGACAAGCCACGTTGTCTTTATTCAAATCATTTTCAAATGAAGAATTAGTAAGGATGGGAATCGCTTCCAATAAGCCAATGTCGGTTCGTGCGTTAGGATTTATCATTATTGGACATCAAAATCACCATCAACGGGTGTTTGAAGAAAGATATCTTTAAGATGGAAGTTAGAAGATGGAAGATGGAAGTTAGAAGATGGAAGTTAGAAGATGGAAGAATTCCGCTATCTATTTAAATAATAACCCAAACTCCTTATTTTAACAATTGAGGATTTCTATTTATAAAATTTGAACTGCTAACTGGTACTACAAACCTGCCTTCCGTTATGCAGGCTGTAAACTAACTTTTCTGTTCTTTGTTGAAATAAACTAAGTAGTAGTACATTTGTTTTTCTTCATCCCAGCCTTTTTCTACATATTTTTCGGCACTTTCAGGATTTATAAAATCGAGTTTGATTTGAATATTGGTATCCAAATTGATTACGTTTTTAATAGATCTTCTGGCATCAGAGACAGCATTATTTGCTATTGGAAACGACGTAACATCTTCAATACTATATTTTTCGCCTTTATCAACTTTATAGTTTTTGAATTCCGGAATTAAATCTGGATTATCCAAAACTTCGTTCAGAAAATTGCTTTCTTCAAACTGGTCATTTTTGGCAAAATAATTTACCGAACGATTCATAAACATTACTTCCTCTTTCTTGTCTTCGGCAGGAAAAACAACGTCTTTGGCAAATCCCTGACAGAATTTTAAATATTTTTTGGTAATAAAATTTTCATCCTGAAACGCATCAACCGAAAGAAAATGCTCTAACCAATAACGCGTGTCATAACGGTTGCTGTCGCTACTTAAAATTTTGTATCCTTCTTCTTTTTTGTAGTTAAAAATCAAGCAACCTTTATCCAACTTATTCAGATTGATACCTTGTTGCAAAATCATTTCAAGCGATTTTCCTTTTTCTTCAAACTGCATAAAATCAGACATGATTTCACTTTTGAAAACACCAATAGCATCAACTACATTATTGTCGATGTTTAAGTTGGTCAAATACGCCACATATACTTCTCCATTTTTAATGTGTGGATGATTAGATTGCTCAAAAAGATGGTTAGTGATCTTTTTTGAAACTTCATGAATATCAGATGGATTAGTAAAAATTTCCGATGCCAAATTAAACATATCGTTATATTCCAAATCAACTTCATGCGCAAACTGAAAATAGTTTTCCTCTTTTTCGCGAAAGGATTTAAAGAAGTATTCCTTTAACAAAGGAACAATTTCGTCGTTTAAAGTATAAGGTTGCTCAGAGAGAAATACTGTCTCATTTCTGTTTTTGTTTCCAACTCGGTGTATTGACAAACTCTCAATATGAGTGTTAAATAGGTTGATCATTTTTTTTTGCTAGAACAAAGAAAATAGAATATAGAACATAGATGTTCCTGTAAATTGCTATCGTCCTTTGATTAATTTTAAAGTCTTTTTTCTATTCTCTATTTTCTGTTTTTAATTCCAATTCTCTTCAAAGCCGTAATCTTCAAAACTATCATCGCCACCAAAAGCATCTAAATCATCTTCATCCAAATCGTCTTCAAATTCAGAATAGAAATCTTCTCCTTCAGCTTCGAACTCTTTTTCAGGGGCAATGTCAGGTAATTCACCATGGGAAAACAACAAACTGGGATACGTTTCTCCGACAACTGCTGCTTCTACGGTTGCAAGTTCAACCAAGAATGTCCACATATTGATAAAATCATATACATAGATAATCTTCGTTTGGTCTACGCTAAGTAATTGATTTAATGTATAATCACTCATTGTTTTTTGCTCGCCCGGAATATCGCCAGTATCAAACATCGGAATCTCTTCTTCCTGATTCCAGGTATCATCACATGTATAAAACGAAGCTACTTCTAAACCGTCAAAACCAAAAGCATTAACAATAGCGTTGTGTAAATCTTCTAAAGTATCTTCTTCCTGTATAGCAATGTCTCTGAAAACATCTTCTTCTGCATCAAGAATTGCTCTGAATTTATAAATCATAATCGTATTTTTAATAAGCGAACAAATATAAATTATAAATTCAGAATTCTGAATGATAAATGTGAATTGTTGAAAAGATATCTATTACTTTTTTGGAAAAATCGTGATACATAAGAGTAGAATAAAATAGTTCCAAATTTTAAGTAATTTGGAATAATAAGTTATTCAAAAACTTGCAATTTTGAATGAGATATTTTAGAAAGTGAATCTTTGAATAATTTAAAGAATTGGGTTAATTTTCTTTTTGATTGAAATAAGATGATAATGAATTCGATATGCTCAATTTTTTTAATGAAACAACATTTACTGATGTCTTTTTTTTCGATAAAAAAATAACCCAAATAGTATCTAACTTTTTGGGGCATGTTAATTTTTTATGGAATTTTTATTTGATAAAAACTTTACGAATCCCTATAAATAAAAAAATTAGTATGGTATATGCAATAAAAAATGGAACTATCAATTCAATCCAACCCATTGGTAGCATTATTGCAATGATTAATAATTGAAATCCCAATCCATATATAGAAAGCAAAGTCATGAACCAATTAGGAAAGCTTTTTACTTTATAAGCTTGTTGGTCTAAAGCGTGAATAATTTTGTCGAAGGCTCCGTAAACGATCGTGTAAATTCCAAATAAAATGTTGACTGATTGTTGACTTTCGCCGGGTAAAGCTTTGGGTGTTTTGTACTCAAATATTTTACTTGTATTATCGCCACCGATTGATTTGGTTCTCAAAATCACATAATAGTAATTATATAAAGTGCCTTGTAATTGGATACCGATAAATGCTAAGAAAGTAAACCAAATTGTGGTTTTTGAAACATAACAAATCGCCATCAAAAACAAAAAATTTAAAATGATATCAAACACACTGTCTAAGTATCTCCCAGAATAGGAGGGTGTTTTTTTTAGTCGGGCCAATTCGCCATCGGCAGCATCAATTCCCGATTTTAAAAGGATAAAAAATCCGGCAAATAAAAAGTGGTGATTCAGAATACAATAAATTGCAATCAGTCCGGAAAGCCCAAAAAGCAGGGTAACATGAATAGGTGTAAAACAAGTATTCTTTAATTTATTGGCAAAAAATCTTCCGAAAGACCTTCCATAATCTGATAAATCTAAAAATTTATCTTGAGCGGCAAGTTTAGACATTTAAGTTGGTAAACAAGGAATTGCGACAATATAGTCTGGGCGGCAAATATAATTTATATAATTCTTTTTTTTCTACTATTCTCTAAAATCACGTAAAATTGAACTCCAAACAAAAGTGTTGCCAACACTATATGAATGGTTTGTGTCCCAAAAGGAAAATCTAAATAATACATCATTATCCCTGATAGTATTTCAATAAAAATCAAGAATACAATCCAATTTATTTTTTTACAGTGAAGTTGTAATTTTCTATTTCTGAAAAACAAATAGAAATTAGCAAGCAAGACAATTATCGAAAAAGATCTATGAATATAGAAACTTAAGGATGGATTTTGTAGCCAAAATATTTTTGGCGCTCCGGTCTCTGATATCTCATCTACATGCTCTCTAACACTAGTGCCTAAAAGAACTTGAAAAATGGTTAAAACAATAGTTAGGTATAGAATTTTAGTAAAGGTCGCGTCAAAAAGTAAAATACTTTTGTTTTTTTGAGCTTGGTGGATTAAATACAATTGAAACGATATAATCAAAAGTGCAGCTAACATGTGAGTTGTAATCTTGATTGGGCTCAAAACAGAGTCGACAACAGTTTTACCGAGCCATGCTTGAAATCCCATCAACAAGCAAATGAAAAATGCAATAAAAATGAGTTTTCTTTGCTCTTTCCAATAGCTAAACGAAAAAATAAATGTTAGCAAACAAAAAACACCAGCTAATGCACCAAGTAATCGGTTTATATATTCTACCCATGTATGCAACGGATTGAAGATAGCATAATCGTGTTTAGCATACTTCTCCCAATCAGGTGTGCTAAATTTAGATTGAGCAACAAAATCTTTTCTGGCTACCAAAAGAGTTTCATCCTTAATAATGACTTGTCCTTTGTTGTATTCTTTTCCAGCAGTAAATAACAATTCTTGTTTTTCGGTTGGTGGGATGTAGTAGCCAAAGCATTTGGGCCAATCAGGGCATCCCATTCCTGAACCGGTTAGTCTAACAAAAGCGCCGGCAAAAATCACAAGATACACTAGAACTAGAGCTATTTTTGCAGTTTTTGAGAAGTACTTTTTCATTATTTTATTTATGGTACAAAATTAACCATTAGACGTTAAATTTGATTGTGAACAATAGTTAATATAACACCAATTTAAACAACTTTTTTCAATCCCATTTTTTTGGCTCTTTCCAAGACAAAATCATATGCCGCTTGATATTCATTCGGAATTTCACCTTCGAGAATAGCTTCTTTCACCGCTTCTTTTAAAACACCTATTTCACGAGATGGTTTTAAATTGAAGATTTCCATAATTTCTTCACCAGAAATTGGTGGTTGAAAATTCCGAATATGATCGCGTTCTTCGACTTCAATTATCTTATTGCGAACAATATCAAAATTGTTGTGATACTTTTTAAACTTCGCCGGGTTTTTGGTGGTAATATCTGCTTCGCATAACGTCATCAGATTATCGACATCCTCACCGGCATCAAACACCAAACGACGCACAGCCGAATCGGTAACAATATCTTCGGAAAGCACAATTGGTCTCGAGCTTAGCATTACCATTTTAGCAACAAATTTCATTTTTTGGTTCAATGGCATGTGCAATCTTTCGAATATTTTCTTTACCATTTTTCCACCTAGAAATTCGTGTCCGTGAAATGTCCAGCCCTGTTTTTTATTGAATTTTTTTGTTGGTGCTTTTCCAATATCATGCAGTAAGGCTGCCCAGCGAAGCCAAACGTCATCAGTATTTGGACAAATATTATCAACGACTTCGAGTGTATGATAAAAATTGTTTTTATGCGTATGACCTTCAATCTCTTCGACATTATTCAAAGCTGTAAGTTCAGGAAGAATAATTTCTAAAAGTCCAGTTTTATATAAATGTAAAAAGCCAATCGATGGTTTTGGTGTAGATAAAATTTTATTCAATTCGTCCACAATTCTTTCACCAGATATAATCTTAATGCGTTCTTTATTTCTTTCGATAGCCTCCAATGATTTGGCTTCAATAACAAAGTCCAATTGCGTCGAAAAACGAATGGCCCGCATCATTCGCAATGGATCGTCAGAATAAGTTATATCGGGATTTAAAGGCGTTTTGATGATTTTGTTTTTCAAATCGCTCAAACCATCAAACGGATCAACTAATTCGCC
>CALQCV020000106.1 GCA_943329165.2 Candidatus Nitrotoga sp. CP45
GCAAAAGCATATTTTGCAGGGTTCCATTGTTGTGAAAAAGCATCTGGAGAAGTAGCAACTCCTTGGTCTCCCATACCTGCAGCGCGCGCATCGGCTGCTACTAAAAGAAAAGGAACTCCTGTAGTAATAACTCTACTTGCATCTGCTTGCTGTGCAATAATATTTTGTAATGAGGCTAATAAAAATAGTAGTGCGAATTTTTTCATTTTCATTTTTATAAAAGTTAACAAATATAGTATTTTCCTATAGGATAACAAGTTTTTCTATTTTTTCTGCTTTTTTATTCGATAAAGTGGACTTTACAGTCAATTTATAGACATAAACACCTTTCCCAATTCGGTCTCCAAAATCGTCTTTCCCATCCCAAGTTATTTCTCTTGAAAGAAAACCATCTGTCGTTACCGTTTGGTTTTTTGTCCAAACAATTTTACCTGTTATGGTCATTACTTGTACTTGCACATCCAAAGGTTCAAATGGTCGGTTGTGAGAAAACCAAAACTCGGTGTAACTCACAAACGGATTTGGATAATTTAGTACATGATCAAGCGCAATGCTTTCGTTACCAACCACTACAAATTGAATTTCTGCGGTGATAGGATTATTGTAGACATCCCAAGCTTTAAATGTAATTGTATGCAACCCCACGGCTAAATTTCGGAAAGGAAAATAAACTCTACCTTTTGTATAATCATTTAATTCGGTTTGATAATAATCATTCATTATATAAGGTTTCGTTTCGTCTCCATCAAGAATACCAACAACATCATGGCCAATTCCGCTTGCGGTATTTATTCCGTGTTCGTCTTCGAGCAGCGCGAAGAGAAACGGAGATTCATTTGTAATACCGCCATTCACAAATGTTTCGTCATTCATATATAGTTTAACGTTAGGACCGGTATTGTCTGCTACAGCACTGTTGTTGATTCCGCCAATTTTTATATTCGTATTTTGTCCGTAATTGTCTGTAAGAATCTGATTTCTTTTAGAATAAAAACTAATTCTTCCGTTGCCAACAGGAATTCTGATATCTCTTGGAACCACAAAGCCAAACTCAAAACGACCATTAGAAACCGAAGCATTTCCTCTAAAAATTGTTTCACCGAGATTTGTAAAGTTTATAGATGGACTATTGTAATCATTGTTAAGTGTAGTTCTAATTACATTTTTATCAAATATATTCACTGATAATTCGCCATTGTAATTAGGTAGTGGATTATTGTTTTCGTCCAAAACTTCTCCCGCTAACTTGACAAATGCCAGCGATTGAAAATCATCAATTGGTCCGGAAATAGGCATGTCGTTTACTTTAGTCAAAACCACTTTTGGTTTTGGAATAGCTAACATTAAAGCCGGATCGCCTAAATAAACCACAACGTTGCTGGCTGTAGTTGGGCTAAAATTTTTAGCAAGACGAAGTGCTTCCGCAATGGTTGTATAGGTGTCATTTCCGTATGAAAATAAATATTCAGCTAGCTTGTCATTAAATATTTCAGCATTTCTCTGATCAATAGAACGAATAGTACTTATCATAGAAATAGCACCACCTCTTGGATTCCAATAGGTATATTCGCCAGCAGTTGGGCGATATGGGTTGTCAAATCTTGAAAAATCGCACGTAATGGTGATAAACAATGGGTATTTGTATTGGTTGCTTAAATTTTGACCATCTGATTTTTCCCAAATACGTTCACCGGACAAACCATCTTCTCCACCATGCCCTAAGTAATTGAAAACAAGTGCTCCTTTTTCGAAAGCTGCAAAAATTTCTTCTCTTGCTTTTGGATATCGTTTTCCACCGGCTGAAGTTTCCTGCTCATAAGAATCGAGCAATATTTTTTTGAAATTGATAAATGGTTTTTCAGCAACGACTCTATCAGTAAGGTTATTTTGCTTGAATTGTAATGTTGTATCAGAAGGTTTGTCCGAATCATCGGCTATGGAAACATAATTGTTTCTCCAACTACCATAAGATTTTAAATCATGGTATTCAATTACTTTGTTTACCATTTCATCTGCTTGTTGTGTAGTGCTAACAATCATTCGGCCAATGGCAATATCGATTCCCCCCAAATCAAAACTAATACGGGTAGCCCCATTGAATGAAGAATTGCCAGAATCTAATCGGCCTTCGTCATCATCCATCATAACGAAAAAATCGTCAGAAGCAAATGAAAACTGTGATTCGGAGTAACTATTTAGTGCCTGATATATTGGGACAATATTGGTGTTGTTTGCAATTCGGTCTTTAAAATCATAGGAAGCATCACCAAAAATGTTTACGTATTTTACTCGTTCACCAATCGGAGCATTAAAGTAAACATATTTTATAAAATTTCTAATTGCCCCGATATCTTGTTTTCCGGATGAAAATTCAGGATATATAGCTTCCAAATTCACCACTTTTACATTTAGATTAGAATTACTTCTGTGAAAAGCAGCCAATTTTTCGGCTTGCGCATTTAAGAATTTTGGTGTAATAATTAAATAATCAATTTTCTGCCATACACCTTGCGCATTGTTAAAAATGGTTCCTTTTAAATTTTGGTTATCCACTTTTGAGTTCGAATCTTTTAAAGGCGAATAATAATCAGCATTGTCAATGGCAATGTATTTTCGAACTTCTCCTAAACTGGATTTAAAAGAGAACAAGCTTAAAGTTGCATTTTCCGCTTTGGTCACATTAAACCTATCGGTAATATCCCAAATTTGTGAGATCGATTCCGCGTTAGAAAGTTGAAATTCTCCAATCTGCCCCAACATAGAAGCAGCCTGATCATATTGAAAAGGGAATTGTTTTCCGAATGCCTGTAGATTTCTCTTGGCTTTGATCTTGATGTAATCTAAATAACCTTTTGAACTTGGTACCCCACCATTGTCAAAAGTAACTTTGATGGTCACGTCTTCAGCGGAAACATTAGATGTTGAAGAAAAATTTTTTTCAATTACCAAAGCACTGCTACTATTTCCAGGATTCAGAGAAATATTTCCAACCAACTGTGCGTTGGACTCTACTTTAAAATTATTGATAGTCGAAGTTACTCCAGCAAGGTGTGTTTTAATTTCAATAGGAGTCGAGCTTACAATATTTGGAAATTTAAATTTAAATTCTTGCTCGTTGTCCACGCTAAAACTCTCTCCAAACCAAATTCTACCTAATTTTTCAACATTAACTTCATCAACTTCGTGAAACTGATAATCATCAAAAGTGGTTATTGGTATTGCACTTCCTGTTAGTTGTGGCATGTCAACAATTCGCTTCCCAAGTTCACCTTGCGCTGTTACATAGTAATAGGACTTGTTAGAGTAAATATTTAAGCTGCTTTTGTAGTCGTCATTCCAGTTATCCAATCCTTCAGCATAAAAGAGAATAAAGTCCTGACCGTCAAAAACACCATCACTTTCGCCGATAACCTGAATAGCATTTTCGGATAAATCCATCGGATACTCATCAGAATTCAGTAGTGGTAACATTCTTCCGCCATTTCCATAAATTTTTATTTTTCTTGGATCTACATTGGTGTCAAGCCCCAAACTTTGAAGAAAACTTTTAGTGATTTTATATACACCTGATTTTTGCACATAAAACCGATACCAGTTTCCTGAGCTTAAAACTGAGTTTTCAATAGCAGTGAGATTGTTAAAGGAAGTAAGTGTCTTTGACGCATTTTGTTGAACGGAATAGCTAAAAGAAATTAATTTTTTAAAAGAGTTTCCTTCTTTAACTATAGGTGTAAGGGTAATTTTCCCATAATATTTTTCCCTTGCATTGTAACTTTTAAAAGAGGATTTAAAACTGGGAGGAAGATTTTGTACGGCAATATCGCCAAGCTGACTTTCTAAAATGGGTTCAAAAACAAGATTGGTAATTTGAATAGCATTCTCATTAACTTTATTACTGAGAGGTATTGTTAAGGAATAGGATACAGTTTTGGAATAATCGTTGAATTCATAATTTTGAGTGTTGAACTGAGGCACCATGTAAGAAAAGCTACCGTAAGACAATTCTTTTTTGGCTGTCCAATTTAATGAAACGTTCCCTTGTTCTTGAGCGATGGCTAAGAAGTTGCTCAAAAACAATAAGCAAATAGTAATATTTTTTTTCATAGTAAACAGTAAACGTTTTTTTTTTAAAATTAGTATAAAAAATCAAAAAAATATTTTTTTTTAAACAAAATACAATAAAACTACTAATTTAGCGTTTTATATAAAATTCGCTGTGGAGCGAATTTAGTATTAATTAAAAAAAAGTTGTTGCAATTTAATGGTAAATACTTATATTGCGCCTCGAAATTTATACCTACTATGAATATGAAAGTAAACAAAATACTAGCAGTAAAATTATTACTATCACTAGTGATAATCGGCGGTTTGACTAGTTGTAGTAAAAGATCCGAATCAAAAGGTGGTTCGAGAGCTACCGGTTGGAAAATCAACGATAAAAAGGGAGGTTTCCAATATGCTTCTAACTTTAAAAAGCAAGCCACTGGCCCCGGTTTGGTTTTGGTAGAAGGAGGAACATATACCATGGGTAAAGTCCAGGATGACGTAATGCATGATTGGAACAATACGCCAAATCAGCAACATGTTATGTCTTTTTATATGGACGAAACTGAGGTAACCAATGTGATGTATATGGAATACTTAAATTGGTTAAAAACAGTTTTTCCACCAGATCAAGATAATTATAAAAACATCTACGACGGTGCTTCTCCTGATACATTAGTATGGAGAAACAGATTAGGATATAATGAAACCATGACCGAAAACTATTTGAGACATCCAGCCTATGCTGAATATCCCGTAGTTGGAGTAAATTGGATTCAGGCTACAGAATTTGCAAAATGGAGAACGGATCGTGTGAACGAAAACATTCTTGAGCAACAGCGTTATTTGAAGAAAGATTCTAAAGTTACTGATATGACTGCCGATAAAGTTTTCAGTACTGACGCATATCTTGCTTCACCATCTACTGCGAAAGGAGGAGAATAAAATTTAGTTTTGCAGAAAGGCAAAGGAAGAGGAGCTGCCCCAAAAGCTAGTATTACTGCTGCTGCGGGTGCAAACAATACAGCAGGCAACAGCATTAAAAATGTTTATGCACAAAGAACTTCTGGTTTGATTTTACCTGAATATAGACTACCAACAGAAGCTGAGTGGGAATATGCTGCTGCAGCTGACGTAGGACAAAGAGAATACAATACGTATAAAGGTCAAAAGAAATATCCTTGGTCAGGAAGTTATACTCGTTCGGGGAAAAGACAAGTTAGAGGAGATCAATTGGCTAACTTTAAACAAGGAAAAGGAGATTACGGTGGAATCGCAGGCTGGTCTGATGACGGAGCTGATATCACTAACAAAGTTAAATCATATCCTCCAAATGACTTTGGATTGTATGATATGGCAGGAAACGTAGCCGAATGGGTCGCCGATGTTTACAGACCTATAGTTGATGATGAAGCAAATGATTTCAATTACTATAGAGGAAACGTTTACATGAAAGACAAAATAGGTGAAGACGGAAAAGTAGAATTAGTTACATCGGAAACTCAAAAATATGACACTTTATCAAATGGTAAAATTGTATCCAGAAATTTACCTGGTCAAATTGCTCAAGTACCAGTTGATGATAAAGAAACATATTTGAGACAAAATTTCGATAAATCAAATAACATAAATTATCGTGATGGTGATAAACAATCGACGAGGTATTTCAAACTTGGTGCTTCAGAAGAAGGTGATGAAAAAGGGAAATTGAGAGATGATAAAAGGATGTATGATTCTCCGCAACATAATGTATCTACAGATAGCTTAGGGAATATGGTTAAAAAATATGACCGTTCCAATACGCGGACAACTTTAGTTAATGATCAAGTTAGAGTTTACAAGGGTGGTTCTTGGAGAGACAGAGCTTATTGGTTAGATCCAGCACAAAGAAGATATTATCCACAAGATATCGCGACAGATTACATCGGATTCAGATGTGCTATGTCTAGAGTTGGCGCCAAAGCTGACAAAAAGAAAAGAGCAAAAAACTAAGTTATAGTTTTATGAATAATAATAAAAAAGCCCTAATTTTAAGGGCTTTTTTATTTTAACTTTTGCCCAATGACCACTCAGAATATTCATGATTTATTTTTAAAGTGTAGCAAAGTCTCAATTGATACAAGAAAGATTGAGCCAAACTCTTTTTTTGTTGCTATTAAAGGCGAACGCTTTGATGCTAATACTTTTGCCAAAGAAGCATTAGAAAAAGGAGCAAGTTATGTTGTCATTGATAACGCAGACTATTATGTTGATGACAGAACTATTCTGGTGAAGGATAGTTTGGAAACACTTCAATCCTTAGCTAAGTTTCACAGACAATATCTTAATCTTCCTATTATTGCTTTAACAGGAAGTAATGGAAAGACAACGACCAAAGAATTAATTAATGTGGTGCTTTCCAAAAAGTTCAAGACCAAAGCGACGGTTGGAAATTTAAACAATCACATTGGTGTTCCGCTAACGTTATTATCATTCACTACTGAAACAAAATTCGGGATTGTAGAAATGGGTGCCAATCACCAAAAAGAGATTGAGTTTCTATGTGAAATTGCCCAACCAGATTATGGTTATATTACTAATTTTGGCAAAGCGCATCTCGAAGGTTTTGGTGGAGTAGAAGGCGTAATAAAAGGGAAAAGTGAAATGTATACTTTTCTGAAATCCAATAACAAATCTGTGTTTGTAAATCTAGATGACGAAATTCAGAATCAAAAAACTGTAGATTTTAACAGAATTACCTTCAGTCAAAAA
>CALQCV020000107.1 GCA_943329165.2 Candidatus Nitrotoga sp. CP45
CATTTTATACACCAAAAAGATATAAAAATGCATCCGGACAACATTTAGAGCATTCTCCTTTTTGCGAACGCGATTTCAAATTGCCAACCGAGTTAGAAACGCACGACGAAAAGGGAGATTTCACAATCAAAATCAAAAAAGAGGGCATGATACATGAGATGGTTTATGCTACACATCCTTTTGACGTGATTGGCTGGGATGGATACAATTTTCCATACGGATTTAGCATCCACAATTTTGAGCCAATAACTGGAAGAGTTCATCAGCCGCCGCCGGTTCACCAAACTTTCGAAACAGCAACTTTTGTAGTTTGTTCATTCGTTCCTAGGTTGTACGACTATCATCCAAAAGCAATTCCGGCTCCTTACAATCACAGCAATATTGACAGCGATGAGGTTTTGTACTATGTTGATGGCGATTTTATGTCACGAAATAATATAGAGCAAGGACATATAACGCTGCATCCAAAAGGGATTCCACACGGACCAGCACCAGGTGCAATGGAACGAAGCATTGGCCAAACTGTAACACAAGAATTAGCTGTTATGGTTGATACTTTTCGACCATTGATGGTTACCGAAGAAGCCATGGGATTAGATGACGGGCAATATTATAAATCTTGGGTAGAATAATGAGGAGCTATTTCCTGCTGTCCGCTATATCTTTTTGTTTTTGAAAAAAAAACAAAAAGGATGCCGCTACCATCAGGGCTAGAAGTTAAAACCAACAACAGCGTTCGGATAACCAAATAACCGAATCAACAAATTAACACAATGAGTAAAGAAATAAAATCCGTCGAATACGGACTCGAAAAAATATTTGAAGGCGCACAGGATTTCCTTCCGCTTTTAGGAACAGATTACGTCGAATTTTACGTTGGTAACGCCAAGCAGGCAGCACACTTTTACAAAACAGCTTTCGGATTCCAATCACATGCCTATGCAGGATTAGAAACCGGAATGAAAGACAGAGCTTCTTATGTTTTAAAACAAGACAAAATACGTTTGGTTTTAACAACAGCTTTGAACAGCGACTCACCAATCGGAGAACACGTAAAAAAACACGGTGACGGAGTAAAAGTAGTAGCACTTTGGGTTGAAGATGCGCGTTCGGCATTTGAAGAAACCACCAAACGTGGCGCCAGAGTATTTATGGAACCAACTGTTGAAACAGACGAAAATGGCGAAGTAGTTCGAGCCGGAATTTATACGTATGGCGAAACAGTTCACATGTTTGTGGAACGTAAGAACTACAACGGAGCCTTTTTGCCAGGTTACAAAGAATGGAAGTCAGATTACAATCCGGCACCTGTTGGTTTAAAATATGTAGATCACATGGTTGGAAATGTAGGTTGGAATGAAATGAATATTTGGGTAAAATGGTACGAAGATGTAATGGGATTTGTAAACTTTCTTTCGTTTGACGACAAACAAATTACTACCGAATATTCGGCTCTAATGAGTAAGGTAATGAGCAACGGTAATGGAAGAATTAAATTTCCAATCAACGAACCGGCGGAAGGAAAGAAACGTTCACAAATTGAAGAATACTTAGATTTCTATGAAGGATCTGGTGTCCAACATATCGCAGTAGCCACTGATGACATCATCAAAACAATTGCCGATATGCGTTCGAGAGGTATTGAATTTTTGAGCACTCCACCACAAGCGTACTATGATGCGATTCCGGAACGATTAAAAAATCACATGCAGAAGTTTAAAGAAGACATCAACGAACTTCAAAAACTAGGGATTATGATTGACGCGGACGAAGAAGGTTATTTGTTACAAATATTCACCAAACCTATCGAAGACAGACCGACACTATTTTTTGAAATCATTCAAAGAATGGGCGCTAAAGGTTTTGGTGCCGGAAACTTTAAAGCGTTATTTGAATCTATAGAAAGAGAACAAATGCTTAGAGGAACTTTGTAAAAGTCAATTTTCTTTAAATATTATTTAAAAAACAACCAGCAAACTAGCTATTCTTTATTAATTAATTGTTAAATGTGACAAATCACTTCCAATTATGTAATAGTCTGAATTACATTTGCATCATCAAAAAAACGGGGAGTGGTTTCCTTTAATTTTTGGATAAATTTTAATAATTTATAGTTTTTGGGTTGGTTAAAAGCATAAAAACTCAGTCATTAATTTGACTGAGTTTTTTTGTTTTAATACATTTGGAACAGAAATTGCAATTGCGGTGTAAAAATATCCCCAAACATGAAAAAGTATTTTTTGTTATTATTGGTTTTTACAACTGTAAGTTTCGATTCTCAGAAGCCCGATGCCTATGATTCTGGGGAATGGTTTAAATTCAGAATCCATTACGGATTTGTAAATGCGGGCTTCGCCACTCTTGAAGTAAAAGAAGCGCTCAAAGGCAAAAAAAAAATATTCCATGCCGTTGGTAAAGGATATACAGTCGGAATGTCACGTTTTTTCTTTAAGGTAGATGACAACTATGAAAGTTATTTTGATAAAGAAACTAACAAACCCTTTCAATTTGTTAGAAAAATTGACGAAGGAGGTTACACTAAAAATCAGGAAGGATTTTTTAATCAAGATGTCAATAGGGTTTTAGTAAAAGATTATAAAAACAAAACTGAGAAAACGATTTCAGTTACCGAGAATGTTCAAGATATAGTTTCAACTTTTTACTTTTTAAGAAACCATCCAAACATTGATAAACTCAAAGTTGGAGAATCAATTGTGGTCGATATGTTTTTTGATGATGAAGTATTTAAGTTTAAGTTAAAATTCATAGGCAGAGAAAATTTAAAAACTAAATTTGGAACCGCTGCAACAATGATGTTTAGACCTATTGTTCAATCGGGAAGAGTATTCAAAGAAGAAGAAAGTCTTACGCTTTGGATTTCAGATGATGAAAACAAAATTCCGTTAAGAATAAAAGCTAGCTTAGCCGTTGGATCTATAAAAGCCGATTTAGAAAGTTATAAAGGATTAAAAAATCCATTTATGGTTAAATTAAAATAATTGATGAATACTAAAACAAATTCAGAAGCAATTTTAGAAGCATTAGAACAAAAATTTGATGCCATAAATCAAAAAACAGAGACACATCTTGAAGGGTTGCTTTGGTCAAAGCCAATAACATATTGGGATTATATTCAAACGGATGCTTTACTGAATTTGCAAACACAAAGAACTGTTCTTCCTGATGAAATGGTTTTTATTATGTATCATCAAGTCAATGAATTATTGTTCAAAATGATACTTTGGGAAATCAATCAACTGTGTCATACCGATAAACCGAAAACAGATTTTTTTACGGAAAAACTTCGAAGAATCAGCCGCTATTTCGATATGTTAACAACTTCTTTCGATATCATGGGTGACGGAATGGAAGTAGAGCAGTACATGAAGTTTAGAAATACACTGACTCCTGCAAGTGGATTTCAAAGCGCTCAATACCGATTTATAGAATTTTCCTCAACAGATTTGATTAATCTTATCGATTATCGATTCAGAGCTTCTATAGATAGAAACACTCCTTATTCTCACGCATTTGAACATCTGTATTGGCAAGCTGCCGGGAAAGATTATCAAACCGGAGAAAAATCATTTTTGATTTTAGAATTCGAAAGAAAATATCGTGAAGAATTTCTTCGCTATATGGAAGAATACAACACTATTAATATTTGGCAGAAATTCAAGCAATTGCCTGAGGCTGCCCAAAAAGATAGCGAATTAGTAAAAGCAATGCGTCATTATGACCACACAATAAATATTACTTGGGTAATGGGACATCTGAATGCTGCCAAAAAGTATATTGATAGTGGAAAAGGTTCAGGCGAAGCAACTGGAGGAAGTGATTGGAAAAAATACATGCATCCAAAGTACCAACGCAGAATATTTTTCCCTGAATTATGGAGTGAAGAAGAATTAAAAAACTGGGGCGAAGGAGTATAGGTAAGCATATGTCAAAAATCTTTCAAAACGTATTTCTCGTTTTTCTTCTGACAACATTGACAATCTCATGTAATAAGTCCAAAGAAGAAGAAATTACTACTATAAAAGTCAAACCAAAATTGGTCGAATTTGGATTTAATAAGCGCGATTTTAATGTGGTTAACGATACCATAAAATCTGGCGATACTTTTGGGAGTTTGATAGAAAAACAAAACCTTAGCGGAAGACAGGTTTACGATATTGTAGCTAAGGTAAAAGACACTTTTGATGTTAGGAGTATCCGAAAAGGAAAACCATTTACTATTCTCAGAAGCAAAGACAGAACCAATAAAATTCAGGTTTTTATTTATCAACCTGACCGATTGAATTTTTATGTGATTGATTTTAGAGATTCCATAGTAGTTCATAAAAAAACAAAACCGTTAACGTTTAAAACCCGAACAATTGCGGGTGCATTAAACGGTTCGCTTTCTGAAACACTTCAAAATCTTAAAGTTGATCCCGCGCTCGCGTCAAGAATAGCTAAAATTTATGCCTGGTCGATTGACTTTTTCAAATTGAAAAAGGGAGATAAGTTTGCTTTAAAGTTTACAGAAAGATACATCAATGACACGATTTATGATGGTGTTGATAGTTTAAAAGCATCCTTTTTTGAATACAAAGGAAAGAAAGTATATGCGTTTCCATTTGCACCTGATGCCAATACAAAAAAGCAGCAATACTTTGATGAAGAAGGAAAAACATTGAAGAACTTTTTCCTAAAAGCGCCATTGAAATTCGTAAATATTACATCCCGTTTTGCCAAAAACAGATTTCATCCGGTTCAATTAATTTGGAAAGCTCATAAAGGAACCGATTATGCTGCACCAACCGGAACACCAATTATGACAACCGCGGCAGGTGTCGTAGAACAAGCCGGATTCACAACAGGGAATGGAAATTTTGTCAAAGTAAAACACGACAGAACCTACGCAACGCAATATTTACACATGTCAAAAATATTAGTTCGACGTGGTCAAAGAGTAACGCAAGGTCAAGTTATTGGGAAAGTAGGAAGTACAGGTTTAGCGACCGGTCCACACGTTTGCTATCGTTTTTGGAGAAATGGTGTGCAAGTCGATGCGTTACGATTGAAATTACCAACATCTACACCAATGGATTCAAAGTACAGACAAAAATATATGGAATACATGAATCCGCTGAAAAGAGAATTGGATAGTGTTTCGGATGTTTCCAACAAATAATTTTCACAACTACAACGTTAGCGTAAAAGATTCCTAAATTTTATACCAATCATATTTGTAAATTTGTCATTCAAAATCTTAAAAATGAGGTTACCAAATATAAATCCGACCAGCACAAAAGCATGGGAAAAACTGAATCAACATTACGCTCAAATAAAGCATGTTTCCATGAAGGAAATGTTTGCCAACGAAACATCAAGAGCAGAAAAATATCATATCCAATGGAATGATTTTTTAGTAGATTATTCCAAAAACATCATCAATCAGCAAACACTAACTTTACTTCAGGATTTAGCAAAAGAAGTAAATTTAAAATCGGCAATTGACAGTTATTTTTCTGGAGAAAACATTAATCAAACCGAAGACAGAGCAGTGCTTCACACCGCTTTACGCGCACCAAAAAACGCAGCGGTTTTAGTTGATGGGCAAAATGTATTACCCGAAATTTTTGAAGTAAAGAATATAATTAAGAACTTCAGTAACGAAGTCATTTCAGGAGTAAGAAAAGGGTTTACAGGCAAATCGTTTACCGATGTTGTCAATATCGGAATTGGCGGCTCAGACCTTGGTCCGGCTATGGTTGTTGAAGCGTTACAATTCTATAAAAATCAACTGAATGTTCATTTTGTTTCCAATGTTGATGGCGATCATGTAAACGAAATTATTAAAAAATTAAACCCGGAAACAACGCTATTTGTAATTGTTTCTAAAACTTTTACGACTCAAGAAACGCTAACCAATTCAGAAACTATCAGAACTTGGTTTTTGAAATTTGCCAAACAGGAAGATGTTGCCAATCATTTTGTAGCGGTTTCAACTAACATTCAAAAAGTCACTGATTTCGGAATTAATCCGAATAACATTTTCCCAATGTGGGATTGGGTTGGAGGGCGATTTTCACTTTGGAGCGCTGTTGGCTTATCAATCAGTTTAGCAGTTGGATTTGACAATTTTGACAATTTATTGAAAGGTGCCAACGAAATGGACGAGCATTTCAAAACGGCTGATTTCGACAAAAATATTCCGGTTGTTTTGGCTTTGTTGAGCATTTGGTACAACAACTTTTTTGGAGCCGAAAGTGAAGCGTTAATTCCGTACACCCAATATTTACAAAAGCTTGCGCCATACTTGCAACAAGGAATTATGGAAAGCAACGGGAAAAGCGTGGGACGCGATGGGCAACCGGTAAATTACCAAACAGGAACCATTATTTGGGGCGAACCTGGAACGAATTCACAACACGCCTTTTTCCAATTAATTCACCAAGGGACAAAATTAATTCCAACTGATTTTATCGGATTTGTAAAACCACTTTATGGAAATCAAGACCATCACGATAAGTTGATGTCTAACTTTTTTGCACAAACAGAAGCTTTATTAAATGGTAAAACCGAAGCCCAAGTCAAAGCCGAATTTGAAAAACAAAACATGAGCAGAGAAAAAGCTACATTCTTGCTTCCGTTTAAGGTTTTTGCGGGCAATAAACCAACGAATACTTTTTTAATAGAAAAACTCACGCCAAAAACTTTGGGTTCTTTAATCGCGTTGTATGAGCATAAAATATTTGTTCAAGGAATTATCTGGAATATTTTCAGTTATGATCAATGGGG
>CALQCV020000108.1 GCA_943329165.2 Candidatus Nitrotoga sp. CP45
GCGAAGTTTTTTGGCAATTTGGCTTTCACCACTTTTCCGGCTTCGTTTGTAAATTCAGCGGCTACTGAATAAGAAGCCACTGGTTTGAAGTTTTGAATTTCTCTTTCTCTTTCAACAATTAATCTTACTGAAACGGATTGTACACGACCGGCAGATAATCCGCCTTTCACTTTTTTCCATAACACCGGAGAAAGTTCATATCCAACCAATCGATCTAAAACTCTACGTGCTTGTTGGGCATTAACTAAATTATAATCGATTTCTCTCGGATTATCAATAGCTTTTAGAATTGCATTTTTGGTGATTTCATGGAAAACGATACGTTTTGTCTTGGCTTTATCTAATTTTAATTCTTCCGCTAAGTGCCAGGAAATAGCTTCTCCCTCGCGGTCCTCATCGGAAGCCAACCATACCATATCGGCGTTTTTAGCTAGTCCTTTTAGTTTAGAAACTAATGCTTTTTTATCGGAGGAGACTTCATATTTGGGTTTGAATCCGTTCAAGACATCTACGCCAATTTCTTTAGAAGGCAAGTCGGCAATATGCCCGTAACTTGACTCTACTTGGTAATCGCTCCCTAGAAATTTTTCGATAGTCTTGGCTTTTGCCGGTGACTCAACTATAACTAAATTTTTTGCCATATCCCGATTGTTTGTGTCGGCAAAAGTAATTGTTTTTTTTAAAAAACTGTTTTATTGCTATTTTTTAACGATTAAAAGCAAAATAATTTACAGATTTACACTTTAATATGATATTCCTTTTCTCATTCCAAATCTTTTGTTAAACCAAACTGCCATCTTGTCATATTTTGTAATTTAGTACTATCTTTGCAATTCGAGAATACAATTTTATCTGTTGTAAGCTCTGTGAATCTTTTTGCTACTCTTTATATTTCTGTGAAATAATTTTCGCTATTACTCAGAGATATATAAAGAAAATTAGGTAAACAGAGGTTAAATTAAAGCAAAATAAAATCCATTTATGGAAAAAGAAAATACCAAAAAACTTTTTATCGAAAGCTATGGCTGTGCGATGAATTTTTCGGACAGTGAAGTGGTGGCTTCCATATTGACTAATGAAGGTTATAATACTACCACCATATTAGAAGAAGCCGACTTGGTTTTGGTAAACACTTGTTCTATTCGCGATAAAGCAGAACAAACCGTTAGAAAGCGTTTGGAAAAATACAATGCCGTGAAACGCGAAGTAAATCCGAGAATGAAAGTGGGTGTTTTGGGTTGTATGGCAGAACGATTAAAAGAGAAGTTTCTTGACGAAGAGAAAATCGTTGACTTGGTTGTTGGCCCAGACGCCTACAAGGATTTACCGAACTTATTGAAAGAAGTCGAAGACGGCAGAGATGCTATTAATGTGATTTTATCAAAAGAAGAAACCTATGGCGATATTTCGCCAGTGCGTTTGATGAGTAATGGCGTAACTGCTCTTGTTTCTATTACGCGCGGTTGTGATAATATGTGTACGTTTTGTGTGGTGCCTTTCACCCGTGGAAGAGAACGGAGTCGGGAACCGCAAAGTATTCTTGGGGAAATCAAAGATTTATGGAACAACGGATTTAAAGAAGTAACCCTTCTTGGTCAAAATGTGGATAGTTATCTATGGTATGGCGGCGGTTTGAAAAAAGATTTAGATAAAGCTTCCGAAATGCAAAAAGCAACAGCCGTTGGTTTTAATCAGTTATTAGAAATGGTGGCGGTGCAATTTCCGAAAATGCGTATTCGCTTCTCAACATCAAATCCGCAGGACATGCATGAACAAGTGTTGCATGTAATTGCGAAATATCCGAATGTTTGTAAGCATGTTCACTTGCCGGTTCAAAGTGGAAGTGACAGGATTCTCGCAGCAATGAATCGTTTGCACACACGAGCAGAATATTTACAATTAATTGATAGAATTAAAACGTTACTTCCTGAAAGTTCTATTACACAAGATATGATTGCCGGTTTCCCAACGGAAACGGAAGCAGATCATCAAGATACTTTGAGCCTAATGGAAGCTGTGAAATATAGCTTCGGTTATATGTATTCGTATTCAGAACGTCCTGGAACTCTAGCTGGAAGAAAAATGGAAGATGATGTGCCAGAGCAAACCAAGTTACGTAGACTACAAGAGATTGTCGATTTACAACGCATTCATAGCGGCATCAGAACCAAAGAATTTGTTGGCAAAACCGTAGAAGTTTTAGTAGAAAAAGTTTCTAAAAAATCAGATAAAGATTTATCAGGAAAAAATTCGCAGAGCTTAGTGGTTGTTTTCCCAAGGGAAGAGTTTAAAATAGGTGATTTTGTCAATGTGAAAATTACCAGCTGCACCAGCGGAACCTTAATTGGCGAAGCTGTTGGCTATAGTGAAATGAATTAAAAAAAACGGATCATTGATAATGGATAATTGCTTATTTCAAAAAATACAGAAATTAATTATCCATTGTTAATTGTTAATTATCAATTGAATAAAATGGAAACAGTTCAAAGTATAAAACAACGATTTGAAATTATTGGGAATGACCCAAAACTGAATCGTGCCATAGAAAAAGCCATACAGGTTGCTCCTACTGATATCTCAGTATTGGTTGTAGGTGAAAGTGGCGTTGGTAAAGAAAGTATTCCCAGAATTATTCATTCGCTTTCGCATAGAAAACACGGGAAATACATTGCCGTAAACTGCGGTGCCATTCCAGAAGGAACCATAGACAGTGAACTTTTTGGACATGAAAAAGGTTCGTTTACCGGAGCCAACGCTGAACGTCAAGGTTATTTTGAAGTGGCTGACGGCGGAACCATTTTCCTAGATGAAGTGGGCGAATTACCTTTGACAACACAAGTACGTTTACTTCGTGTTTTGGAAAACGGTGAATTCCTAAAAGTGGGTTCATCACAAGTACAAAAAACCAATGTTCGTATCGTTGCGGCTACCAATGTGAATTTATTTGACGCCATCGAAAAAGGAAAATTCCGTGAAGATTTATACTATCGCTTGAGTACAGTTGACATTCCTTTGCCACCATTGCGTGACAGAAAAGATGATATTCATTTATTATTTAGAAAATTTGCTTCCGATTTTGCTCATAAATATAAAATGCCGCCTGTTAAATTGAGTGATGAAGCAATTCAATTTTTGCAAAAATACCGCTGGAGCGGGAACATCCGTCAGCTTCGAAATTTTGCCGAACAACTTTCGGTTTTGGAGACCAATCGTGATATCTCTTTGGCAACTTTACAATCCTATCTTCCAATAGAAGGCAGTAATTTGCCTTCAGTTATTGGCAGAAAAAAATCGGAAAATGATTTTTCTACCGAAAGAGATATTTTATACAAAGTCCTTTTTGACATGAAAAGCGATTTGCATGATTTGAAAAAGCTAACCATGGAATTAATGCAAAACGGAAGTTCCAAAGTGCAGGAAATGAATACGAATTTGATTCAAAAGGTTTTTGGCCAAAAAGAGGAAAGTGTTTCCAATTTTGGAGAGGAACAACGAATGAACTCAAATTCTTCTCAGAATGAAGTTGAACAAGAGGAATTTGACGATGACGATGACACTAATTACCTAATGGCAGAGACCATTGATGAGGAAGAGGTATTAAAATTAGAACAAAAAGAAATTGAACTTATAAAGAAATCTTTGGAACGTCATAAAGGTAAACGAAAAGCTGCTGCAGATGAATTAGGTATCTCTGAAAGAACACTTTATCGAAAAATTAAGCAGTATGACCTATAAATTTTATATTTAGTAAATACCTTTTTATGTTTACGTCACCCCAATTTATAGTAATGAGAAAAATTATCTCCCTTTTCATTTTAGCCACTACATTATTTTCTTGTAGTAGTGACGACAGTAGTTCAACTATCAATCCAAATTTAATACAAAGGGTTGATTTTTATCCCGGGACATCTTTTGAAAAAAGATGGCTTTTTAATTCTGATGGATTATTAACTGATATAACTAAAGCTGACGGAACTCTTTTAGAAAAATTTATTTATGATACCGATAACAATGTTGTTCATTATACTAAATACGAAGATGGATCTGCAACAGAAAACTATCTTATTACCTATAATTCAAGCAACAAGATTACAGACATCAATGGGAAACTTTATAATTTCAGTGCTTCTGAAAATCGCTATTACTACACGATAGGAAACGAAAGTTTTTCTTGTGAGTTAAATGCTGACGGTATAGCAACACATTATATTTATTTTATTGATTTTCCAGATGAAGGCGATGATATCCAAACTGAATTTTCTTTTCAATATGAAAATGGTAATCTGACAAGCATGACAGGTTTCGGAAATAACATGAGTGATATTGAAATAAATTTTAATTACGGACTTGTTATAAATCCTTTAAAAATTGCTACACTCCCGGTATTAAAGATAAAATCAATTCTGGACCCCCATTTTTTTTATGCCGGAATTTCTTCCAATAACATAAAAGAATATCAAAGTTATGCGGTGGGAGATCCCGAAACTCATTCATTTGGAATGCTATTTTATCCTACCAACAAAATAGAATTAATTACACAAGAAAATTTTTCAAATGGTGTTATTGAATCTACTATAACAAATTCTTATTATTACTACCAAGGTGATGTCCTTCCATAATTCAAAATAAAGAATTACTTTAGCGGTCTTTAATTGTTACCATGAAGTTTTTTAAATTACTTTCTATTTTCATCATAGCTCTTAGTATAAACAGTTGTTCTGTTTATAATTTTACAGGCGCTAAGCCAATAGATGCAAAGACATTTCAGGTGAATTATTTTCAGAATAATGCCGACTTAATTGAACCCGGAATTGAACGAAGATTTACCATCAGACTTCAGGAAATTATTCAGAATCAAACAAATCTGAATTTGACCAATTCCAATGGTGATTTGCTTTATGAAGGCGAGATTGTAGAATATAGAATAACTCCAATGCAAGCCACTGCTGCACAAACTGCAGCTCAAAGTAGATTGACCATTTCGGTAAATGTTCGTTTTAGTAATAAAAATAAAGAAACCGACAATTTTGAGAGACGTTTCTCTTTTTACAGGGATTATGAAGGAAATTCACTTCCAACTGGATCGGTATTAAACGACTATGTCGATGAAATTTTTGAGCGTATAACACAAGATGTTTTTAATGAGTCTTTAGCCAAATGGTAATTCGATACAATGAATTTAACAGATTACACATATTTACTCAACAAACCTGACGCTATAAATGATAGGTACGCTGAAACATTGGACAATGTTTTGACCGCGTTTCCTTATTTTCAAAGTGCGCGTGTATTAAAATTAAAGCATCTGTATAATCAGAATAGTTTTAATTATAATTACGCACTGAAAGTTTCTGCTGCCTATACTACTGACAGAAGTATTTTATTCGACTTTATCACTTCCGATTCTTTTGTATCTGTCCAAAAAGGATTGTACGAAAAAAAACTCGAAGAACTAATGAACATGAGTGTCATTGGAAGCGAGCATATCATTGCGGAAGCAAATCAGCCTGTTGTTGATGTCTTAGAACAATCTATTTTAACTTCTATCAAAGAAGCTTCAACCACAGAAGAACAAAAAGCGGAAGAAAAATTAGCTATCGGTAAACCACTAGAGTTTTCTAAAAACGAAAAGCACTCATTCCAGGAATGGCTGCAATTATCACGATTAAAACCAATTATCAGAGAAGAAAATACACCTTTAGTAGATGATAGTAAAAAGAAAAAATTAGATTTAATTGACAAATTCATCGAGAATAATCCGAAGATTACACCAATAGCAAAAGACGCGACAGTACCAGTAATAGAGGTGATTTCAGAAGATACTTCCCACTTGATGACAGAGACTTTAGCCCGAGTATATTTAGAACAAAAAAAATATTTAAAAGCAATTCAAGCCTATGAAATATTAATTTTGAAATATCCAGAAAAAAGTAGTTTCTTTGCAAACCGAATTTCAGATATTAAAATTTTACAACAAAATAATAATTAAGTAATGAGCACATTTTCGATCTTTTTAGTATTAATAACAATAGTTTGTTTTTTATTAATCATAGTAATTATGGTACAAAACCCTAAAGGTGGTGGTTTATCATCGTCATTAGGTGGTTCAACGCAAATGGGTGGCGTTCAAAAAACAACTGACTTTTTAGATAAAAGCACATGGACCTTAGCTGGTATATTAATCATTTTGATTTTATTATCAAGCTTAAGTTTTACGGGAAACATGGGTGATGCTAATTCAAAAATTCTTGATGATAAAGAAGTAGCTACTCCAAAAACGGCAACTCCGGCTCCAGCTAAACCAGCTGAGACTCCAAAAAAATAATTTATATTCAAAAAATATATTGCCAGCACTGACATGCTGGCATTTTTTTTAATAAAAATCTCGCTTGGCACAGTTTCTGACTAGCAAAAAACAACATTAAAATAACATAAAAATATAATTATGGCATTAAATATTAAACCTCTTTCTGACAGAGTTATTATTGAACCCGCAGCCGCTGAAACGCAAACAGCTTCAGGAATTATTATTCCTGATACGGCAAAGGAAAAACCACAAAAAGGAACTGTTGTAGCAGTAGGAAACGGTAAAAAAGACGAACCATTGACAGTGAAAGTTGGCGATATTGTTCTTTACGGAAAATACGCTGGAACTGATTTAAAGTTCAACGGGAAAGATTATCTAATAATGCGCGAGGATGATATTCTTGCAATTATTTAATTTGGTATTAAAAAAATAAA
>CALQCV020000109.1 GCA_943329165.2 Candidatus Nitrotoga sp. CP45
AATAGAACCCGTTGGGTGAAATTAACCAAAAGTAATGAATAATATCTTTTTTGATTTAAATTTAAGGTCAATTAGAACCCAAATGTCAGTCTGAGCTTGTCGAAGACATTTAAAAAGATACATTTCGACAGGCTCAATGTGACAATCGATATAATATTAGCCATAAAAAATAATTACACCCAACGGGTTAAATAGAAGTTAAATAAACCTACCGAAATATAAAGTTACCATTATCTTTGACACCAAGAAATGAAATCATGAAAAACAAAAAAACAGTAGTGCTGGGAGCAACAACAAAACCAGAAAAATATGCCAACATAGCTATCAATAAGTTAGTGGAAAAAGGGCATAGTGTTTTGGCTATCGGGCAAAATGCTGGAGAAGTTGCCGGCGTAAAAATTTATACGAAACAAATTCCACTTGCGAATATTGATACCGTGACGTTGTATTTAAATCCGAAGCGTCAGGTCGACTATTATAACTACATCATTGAAACCAAACCAAAACGCGTCATCTTTAATCCAGGAACAGAAAACCCACAGTTTTATCAACTATTGCAAAGCAATGGTATTAAAGTAGAAGTAGGGTGTACGTTGGTTTTATTGGCAACGAATCAGTACTAGAATTAGGAATTAGGAATTAGGAATTTTACACTTTAATATCTCGTGTTTTCAGTCGCTGGTTTACTAATCAGCAACAATCCAAGAAAAGTAATCAATCCGTTAACGATAATTAGTTCGTTGTCGATTACATAATTACCAAAAAGTGCTGCCGAATTTTTGCTAATCAAAAAGCAAATTGCTGGTGAAAGCAAGCAAATGAGAGGCACCAACTTATCGTGCACCGTTTTCGATTTCATAAACAATCCAAAAGCATACAATCCTAAAAGTGGTCCATACGTATAACTTGCCACTTTAAAAATCATAGTAACTACGGACTTGTCATTGAGTGAATTGAAAATTATAATCACCATAAACATCAGCATCGAAAAGCCAACATGCACGAAATGACGTGTTCTGATAATGTTGGGTTTGTTCTGATTTTCGGTTTTATCCATTCCTAAAAAGTCGACACAAAAAGAAGTTGTTAAAGCGGTCAAAGCCGAATCGGTTGTAGCAAATGTAGCTGCGGTCAAACCCAATAAAAAGATGATAGCTGGAACAATACTTAAATGTTTAAAAGCAATTTCGGGAAACAAGTAATCGGTTCGTGCCACGCCATCAACCATTGGAATTGCCACGCCATTTTTTTCGGCATATAAGTATAATAAAGCGCCAACACTCAAAAAGAAAATATTGATAATCACAAAAACGATAGTAAACGTGAACATGTTTTTTTGCGCTTCGCCAATGTTTGCGCAGCTTAAATTCTTTTGCATCAAATCCTGATCGAGTCCAACCATTGCAATGGTCACAAACATTCCACCCAGAATTTGTTTTAGCACAAAGTTGCCTTTTAGATAATCTTCATAAAAAAATATTTTGGAATAATTGCTATTTTTTACCGCTTCAAAAGCTTCGATTGCCCCAAAATCCATACTATGGCAAACGAAGATTATCGTCAGGAAAACAGAGGAAACCAGAAAAAAAGTTTGCAATGTATCTGTAATAATAATGGTTTTCAATCCACCACGATACGTGTAGGCAAATATTAATCCGAGTGAAATCATAACTGTTAAAGCAAACGGAACATCAAACGCATCAAAGACATAGCGTTGCAAAACAATCACTACTAAATACAATCGAAAAGAAGAGCCGATTGTTCTACTTATTAGGAAAATAGTAGCGGCCGTTTTATAACTAATAACACCCAAACGTTGTTCAATATAACTGTAAATCGATGTCAAATTCATGCGATAATATAGTGGGAGCAAGACTTTGGCAATGATTATAAAACCAATTGCATTTCCGAGGACAAATTGGAAATATTTGAACTGCAATTCTGGATTTCCAACTTCACCTGGAACCGAAATAAAAGTCACGCCAGACAATGCTGTTCCAATCATTCCAAAGGCGACCAAATACCATTTTGAGTTTTTATTAGCCTTGAAAAACGTATCGTTATCAGAACTTTTTTTGCTGACCAAATTGGAAATCAAAATCAATAATCCAAAATAAATAACAATGATAATAAGAATTGTGGTTGGCGACATAGGTTCGGTTTTACAGGTAGCCAAAATACAAAAAAAGATGGAAGATGGGAGATGGAAGTCAGAAGATAATTTACTTCCAACTTCCGGCTTTTAACTTCCCGCTTTTTATTACTTTTGCCGAATGGAATTTTCTTCAAAATTGCTCGAAAAGGCAGTAAACGAAATGGCGCAATTACCCGGAATTGGCAAGCGAACTGCTTTGCGATTGGTTTTACATTTGTTGAAACAACCTTCTGAACAAACGCAGTTTTTGTCACAAGCGCTAACAACTATGCGTGAGGAAATTAAGTTTTGTACTAGTTGTCACAATATTTCTGACGTTGAAATCTGCGAAATTTGTAATAATCCCAACAGAAATCATAAAATTATTTGTGTTGTAGAAGATGTACGCGACGTTATGGCTATTGAAAACACCAATCAGTTTAAAGGAATTTATCATGTTTTAGGCGGAAAAATTTCTCCGATTGATGGCGTTGGCCCAAGTCAATTAAATATAGATTCTTTGGTTGAAAAAGTAAAATCAGGTAAAATTGAAGAGTTAATTTTTGCGCTAAGTTCAACAATGGAAGGAGATACGACGAATTTTTATATCTTCAAAAGGATTAAAGACTATTCGATAAAAACATCCACAATTGCTAGAGGAATTGCTGTTGGCGATGAATTAGAGTATGCCGATGAAGTTACATTGGGGCGAAGTATTTTGAACCGAGTACCTTTTGAAAATACCCTAAAAAATATATAACAAAATAATAGCGGACTACATTTTTGTAATTAGAATTGAAAAACTATCTTTGTTTGCTAATTTTTTATATTAAATAATGAATCAACCCAAAATATATTTACTACTGCTGTTGAGCGTTTTAGTTAGTTCCTGCATACCAAAAAAAGATTTGATTTATCTACAGGAAAATAAAAATGTTGCCAATGAGGTAGTTACTCCTTCAAATCAGAACCCTTACCGACTCCAATCAAATGATATCTTAAGTATTACTATAAAAGCTATAGATTCTAAATTAGTTGGAATATTTAATAGTTCAGAGGGGCAAATGAGTGGAACTGCTAATGAACAAAGTTCTTATTTTACAGGTTATTCAATTGATGATCACGGCAATATAAGATTGCCAATACTTGGAGAAATGAATGTTTTAGGATTTTCTGTCGAAGAAGTTAGAATTAAAATTGAGAAGATACTTTTTGAAAAATATTTTAAACAAGAAGCGGGTATTTATGTTGTTGTGAAATTAGCTGGTTTTAAATACACCATAAATGGAGAAGTTGGTAGCACAGGAACAAAGACATTATATCAAGACAGGGTAAATATAATGGAAGCTATCGCAAATTCAGGTGATATTTCAGTGACAGGTGACAGAAAAGATGTAAAAGTAATAAGAAGATTTCCGCATGGAAATGAAACCTTTAGTATTGATTTGACAGATGCAAATGCTGTTAATTCGCCGTGTTTTTATCTACAACCAAATGATTATATATTGGTTAATCCATTGAAACAAAAGACATGGGGAACCGGAAAAACGGGAATAGAGTCTCTAACTACCATTATTACGCTTTTGTCATTAGTAACAACCACTTATTTGCTACTTAGAAATTAACACCATTTTTCATGTTAGACGTAAAAGATTTTACTTTTTTTGATAAACAAAATAGCTTTGATTTCAAAAGGTTTTTAATAAAAACCTTGAGTTATTGGAAGTGGTTTGTCATAGGACTTATCATTACGTTTTCGATTGCCCATCAAGTTAATGTAAGAAAACAAAAGATTTATGGAATAGAAAGTACTATAGCAATCAAGGAAGAAAACAATCCGTTTTTTACTTCAAATACAAGTTTAGTATTCAACTGGGGTGGAACTTCTGATAAGGTTCAGATGATTTCTACAACACTAAAATCAAGATCGCATAATGAATTAGTGGTTGACAGGTTACAATTTTATATTGACTATTTTAAACAAACAAAATATTTTTTACAAGATGTTTATGGTCAGATTCCATTTAAAGTAACCATAGATAAAAATAAAAACCAATTATTTAACCAGTTTATAAAAGTAAAAATGGTTTCTAATAATTCGTATCAAATCACTATTCCTTTTCAAGCTAATACCACTGAAGTTATTAGTTATATTGACAATAAAACATCAATAATCCCAATTGACAATCAAGAATTTAAAGGTATCTATAAAGTAGGTGAAGTAGTTAATTTGCCATTTCTTCATTGGAAATTAGAGTTGTCAAATTTTGAAGAAAGTAACTTTAATGAAGAAATATTAGTTAGGTTCAACTCGTTTGACAATTCGGTTTCGTCTTCTATGGGTATCAACGTAGTTATTGATGAGAAAGCGGGTTCCATTCTAAAAATAGGTGTTCAAGGAACAAATAAAAACAAAATGGTTGATTTTATTAATACCACAGTGGATGTATTAATTCAAAGACAATTAGCTAATAAAAATAAATTTGCGGAAAACACTATAAGTTTCATTGACAGAACATTGTCAGATATGGAAGGCAAGCTGAAAGAGTCTGGAGATGAATTAAAAGATTTTGGTAAAAATAACAACATAATTGATATTGAGGCTGGTGGCACAAACTATCGAGATCAATTACTAGATTATGATGCCAAAAAAGAATTAGTAGAAAGAAAAATAGCGTATTTAAATTCACTAGGAAAATATCTAAATGAAAGTGTTGACTTTTCAAAATTACCCGCGCCAACTATTGCCGGAATTGAAGAACCCAACATCAATACCAATGTTGCTAAAATAATTTCATTATCAATACAACGTTCTGAGTTAGCGTACTCAGTAAAAGGGGCGTTCTCCTATGAAAGATTAGATAATGAAATACAGTCGGTAAAAAAAGTATTGCTTGAAAACCAATCTACATACAGAAGTTCTTTAATGTCTGACTTAAATTTTGCCAATCAAAAAATAGCCAAAATTGAAAGCGAGATTAGCCAACTTCCAGAGAACAAACAGGAATGGTTGAAACTATCCAGAAAGTATAATTTAAGCGATAATATTTACAATACATTTTTACAAAAAAGAAGCGAAGCATCTATTGTAATGGCTGCGAACTTATCGGATATTCAATTTATTGACCCTGCCAAAGATGTCGGTGGTGGATTATTAGGTCCAAAAACGGATGTAAACTATGTATTGGCTTTCTTCATTGGATTATTAGTCCCACTAGTATTGGTTTTTTTCATTTTCTTTATTAGTAATTCAGTTCAAAACATTGAAGATATTTCTGCTCAAACCCAATTGCCACTTATCGGCATAGTTGGGGTTAAACATACTGATAGTAATTTGTCAGTGTATGAAAGACCAAAATCGGCCCTTTCTGAATCATTCAGAGCCATTCGGTCCTCGTTGCAATTCCTATACAAAAAGCAAAGCATTGACGGTTCTAAAACACTTATGTTGACATCCTCTGTCAGTGGTGAAGGAAAAACATTTTGTTCAATAAATATTGCGACTGTGTTTGCACTTAGTGAAAAGAAGACTATAATTCTGGGGTTGGATTTAAGAAAACCAAAAATCTTTGATGATTTTAATATCAAAAATGAATTCGGCGTAGTCAACGTTTTAATAGGACAAAATTCATTAGATGAAGTGATACAACATACGCATATTCCTTTTCTTGACGTAATAACTTCAGGACCAATTCCACCCAATCCTTCTGAGTTAATACTTGGTGATTCGATGAAAGAAATGATGGAACAATTAAAGAAAAAGTATGATTACATTATTCTCGATACGCCACCTGTTGGGTTAGTTTCCGATGCATTAGAGTTATCTCAATTTTGTGATGTTACCTTATATGTTATACGTCAGAATTTCACCAAAAAAGAAATGCTGACATTATTAAATAACAGAACCAAACGTGGCGAACTTATGAATGTCAGTATCATTTTTAATGGCTATGAAAATAAGGCTAAATATGGCGTTGGCTCCGGCTACGGATATGGTTATGGCTATGGGTATGGAAGTGGGTATCATGAAGAGGAAGAACCAACAGCATTTTTTGCTAAATGGAAATATCAAATAATGAAAAAATTCACAAATGTTAGAAAGTAAAACAACCATATTAATTACTGGCGGTGCGGGATTTATCGGAACTAATTTGTGTGAATATTTTTTGTCAAAGGGATACTTTGTTGTTTGCTTTGATAATTTTGCTACGGGTCATAAACATAATATTGCCGAATTTCTAGAACTTGAAAATTTCAAATTAATAGAAGGTGATGTGAGAGATTTAGAGCAATGTAAAAATGCCGTTATCGGAGTTGATTATGTATTGCATCAAGCGGCATTGGGTTCTGTTCCTCGTTCTATAAATGATCCTATAACGAGTAATGAGGTCAATGTTTCGGGATTTTTAAATATGCTTGTTGCCTCGAGAGATGCTGGCGTTAAAAGATTTGTTTATGCGGCAAGTTCATCCACTTATGGTGACTCAGAAGCTTTGCCAAAAGTAGAAGACACCATTGGGAAACCACTTTCGCCTTACGCTATTACAAAATATGTAAATGAATTATATGCTGAAATTTTTAGCAACACGTATGGTTTTGAAAC
>CALQCV020000110.1 GCA_943329165.2 Candidatus Nitrotoga sp. CP45
GTTAAAAATGGTGCGCGATATGAACTAATCAAAAAATATGGGTTAACACAATTCGACAGCGGAAAATATACCATTTCAAGAATTCCAGTTTTGATAAACGGAAAAGTTATTTTTTCGGACAGCATCAAAGTAGAAGTTAATGATGTAAAGGTCGATACACTTAAACAAAAAATGTTCGATATCAAAGATATCGCACAAGTTTCCAGCCCAATAGGAACCTGGTGGATTTATATTTTAATCTTATTGTTCATCGGAATTGCGAGCTATTTCATTTATCAATTCATTAAGAAAAGACAAAATAAACCAAAAGTTGAAACTATTGTTTTTAAATCGCCTATCGAAAAAGCAACAACTTTATTACAACAATTGGAAGTCAAAGAACTTTGGCAAAAAGGCGAAGTCAAACATTATTATTCTGAACTGACAGACATTGCCCGTAATTATATAGAGGAAGAAATCAATATTCCCGCTATGGAAAGCACGACTTCGGAACTGATTGAAGGCTTACGAAAAGCGGCCAAACAAAAGAAACTTAAACTCTCAAACGAAACGGTAGAAAATCTGGAAAAGGTTTTAATACAGGCCGATTTAGTAAAATTTGCAAAAGTAAAACCGCTTGATTATGAAATTGAAGAAGATAAAAAACGTATATCAAGTTCGATTGTTATCATTCATAAATCAATTCCGGTAGTTGTAGAAAATGATGATGAACTCGCTTTATGGAACGAACAACAAAAAGAATTGGCGCGTTTGCAAAAACTGAAAAAACAAAAGCGCCTTAGAATTATTTCGACCATCGGAATCATATTGGGAATGCTACTGCTTTTTGTTTTAGGCTTACTTTATTTCAAAGGATTTGATTATGTAAAAGACAATTTCCTTGGTCACCCAACCAAAGATCTAATCGAAAGCCAATGGGTTTATAGCGATTACGGAAATCCCGGCGTAAAAGTGGAAACACCAAAAGTGTTGAAGCGAATTGACGCCACGAAAACACTCCCAAAAGATGCTATGGCGTTGATTAAGGAAATGCAGACTTTTGGTTACGGAAGTTTGTTGGAAGATTTTTATATCGCAGTTTCAACAGTAACGTATAAACAGGAAACACAAATCGATTTAGATAAAACCGCCGAAGGTTATCTCAAAATTATGGAAGCTCAAGGCGCGCAAAATATCATCGTGAAGACTGAAGATTTTGATACGCAAAAAGGCGTTTCAGGTAAAAAAGCCTACGGTACAATGACAGTTTTGAATAAAATAAAAGGCAAGTCAACTAAAATGTATTATCAAGTATTGCTTTTCAGTCAAAATAGCGGTTTGCAGACTATTTTGGTCATGCACCGCGAAAATGATAAATATGGACAGCAAATTGCGGAAAGAATGTTGAACTCGGTTGAATTACAAACAGCGCAAGAATGAAAGAGGTTAGTTTTTTAAATCCTGAGTTTTTCTGGTTGTTTCTGTTACTTCCAGCGGCAGTTTTGTGGCAAATTTGGAAAAGAAAACAACAATCCGCTACTTTAAAAATAAGTTCGGTAAAAGGTTTCAAAGCACAAAAATCGCTGTTAGCCAAACTAAAACCGTTTTTGTTTGTGTTAAGGTTATTAGCGTTGAGTTCGTTGATTATTGCCATGGCAAGACCAAGAAAAGTAGATATCAGCAGCCAAACCAAATCGACCAAGGGAATTGATATTGTGATGGCAATTGACGTTTCGGGAAGTATGTTAGCCAAAGATTTAAAGCCAAACCGAATGGAAGCTTTGAAAAAAGTAGCCGAGAACTTTGCGGAAGGACGACCAAATGACAGAATCGGAATTGTAGTTTACGCTTCGGAAGCCTATACAAAAACCCCTGTTACTAGTGATAAAGCAATTATTCAGCAAGCCATTCAAAGCATAAAATACGACAATGTTTTGCAGGACGGAACCGGAATCGGAATGGGATTGACCACAGCCGTAAATCGTTTGAAAGATAGCAAAGCCAAAAGCAAAGTGATTATTCTGTTGACTGACGGTGTAAACAATGCCGGTTTTATTGAGCCTGAAACAGCTTCTCAAATCGCCAAAGAATACGGAATCAAAGTCTACACCATCGGAATTGGAACCAATGGAAACGCGATGTTCCCATATGCTTATGCTCCAAATGGCGGCTTTTTATTTCGAATGATGCCTGTTGAAATTGATGTGAACCTATTACAAACTATCGCCAGAAATACCGGCGGAAAATATTTCAGAGCCAGCAGCAATAGTAAGTTAGAATCGATTTATAAGGAAATAAATAAACTGGAAACGACCGAAATTCAAGAGTTGAAGTTCTATGATTATGATGAAAAATACAGATTGTTTGTTTGGATTGCCGGGATTTTAGTTTTGATTGAATTTGGTTTACGAAATACAATTTATAGAAGCTTTATATAAAAGTTTAAACACAAAGAACACGAAGAAAGCACAAAGCTCGCGATGTTCTATTAAAAATATTCTTTGTGTACTTAGTGAAAAATCTTAGTGCGCTTAGTGGTTAAGAAAAAAATATGTACGAGTTAGAAGAAAAATGGTATTTGTACTTTTTGTTTGTCATTCCGGCGATGGCACTACTTTTCCTGTACATTCAAATCTGGAAAAGAAAAAAACAACGCGAGTTTGGTGATTTGGATTTAATCAAAAAATTAAGTCCCGAAAAATCAGCTTTCAAACCTGCTTTGAAATTGGGTGTGATTTTATTGGCCTTAACGTGTTTAATAATCGGATTGGTTAACCCAAAAATCGGAACCAAATTAGAAACCGTAAAAAGGGAAGGCATTGATATCATTTTTGCGATTGACGTCTCTAAAAGTATGTTGGCTGAAGACGTGGCGCCAAGTCGTTTGGAAAAAAGCAAGCAATTAGTTTCTCAAATAATCAATAATTTGGGCAGCGACCGTATTGGAATCATAGCTTATTCCGGAAGTGCTTTCCCTGTTTTGCCCATTACTACGGATTATAGTGTTGGGAAAATGTTTTTGCAAACTATGAATCCAGGAATGATTTCGGCTCAGGGAACATCTATTGATCAAGCTATAAATCTAGCTATAACTTATATTGACAAAAAAGATAAAACTAACAAACTTTTAATCATCATTACCGATGGGGAAGACCATTCCAATGCTGCTGAAGATGCTGCTGAAGAAGCGAAAAAAGTGGGTTTGAAAATAATGACCATTGGCGTTGGAACCGAAAAAGGCGGAGCCATTCCGTTAAAGAGAAATGGTGTGGTAGAAAGTTTTCAACGCGACCAAAATGGCGACGTAGTTATCACTAAACGAACCTCAGAAGTGTTAAGAACCATTGCGAAAAGTGCCGGCGGTGGATATGTTGACGGCAACTCAACCAAAGAAGTTTTGGATTATGTGAAAAACGCCTTAGATAATATCCAAAAAACCGAATTTGAAAGCACGCAGATGGCCGATTTCAAATCGCAGTTTCAATGGTTTTTAGGATTTGGTTTTTTCTTGTTGCTTTTGGATGTTTTCCTTTTGGAAAAAAAGACAAAATGGGTGAAAAAGATGAATTTATTTAATGAGAAAGATAATTAGATAATAGACTGATAGATGATAGACAGAAAAAGATATTTAATACTGACTTCTATACTTTTAATTTCCTTTTTGGCGAAAGCTCAAGAGAAGGAACAGGATAAAAATTTGCCAAAAGGAAACGATTCTTTTGCCGAAAAAAAATATGATGAAGCCGAAGCAGAATACAGGATCTCGGAATCAAAAAATCCAAAAAAATCAATTGCATCCTACAATTTAGGAAACGCTGTTTACAAACAAAATCAATCGGGCGAAGCTAAATATCATTATGCAAAAGCATTAAAAAACGCTAAAACTAGAACCGAAAAACACCAGGCATTTCACAATATCGGCAATACGCTGATGAAAGATAAAGATTATGGTGGCGCTGTTGAAGCCTATAAAAACGCATTGCGGAACAATCCGGCGGATGAAGAGACTCGTTACAATTATGCTTTGGCTAGAAAAATGTTAAAAGAAAATCCTCCGAAAAAAGACGACAAAAAAGACAAGGATAAAAAGGATAAGAACAAAGACAAAAAAGACGATCAAAACAAGGACAAGGATAAAAAGGACGACAAGAAAGAAGGAAAAGATAAAGACAAGGATAAAAAAGACGGTGACAAGGATAAAGATAAAAAAGACAATAAAGATCAAAATCAAGGAAAACCAAAACCTCAACCTGGCGGGATTTCAAAACAACGATTAGAGAATTTATTGGATGCGGTAAACAATGAAGAGAAAAAAATTCAGGATAAAGTAAACAAACAAAAAGTACAAGCCAATCCGAAAAAAGCTGAAAAAGATTGGTAAAATAAATTTGAAAATTAATCAATTTGAAAGTTTGCAAATGAAAAAGATTTTAATTTTATTATTTATTACAAATTCACTTTTTGCTCAAGTACAATTTGAAGCAAAAGTGAGCAAGAATTCTTTGGGATTAAACGAAAGACTTCGCGTTGATTTTACAATGAATGCTGATGGCGATAATTTTGTACCACCTAATTTTGAAGCTTCTGGTTTTAAAGTTGTCGGCGGACCAAGTCAATCGGTAAGTCAATCCTGGATTAACGGAAAAAGCTCATTTAATAAATCGTATATTTTTATTTTGTTGCCTACGCAAAAAGGGGCTTTGACTCTTAATCAAGCTTCCATTGAGATCAATGGTCAGATTTATAAAACATCACCCATTAAAATCAATGTGACCAATGCGGTTGAAATTCCAAAAGATCCAAACGAAGCCCCGACAATTAGCGCAGACGACAACTTATATTTGGTTGCAGATATTTCAAAAACCAATCCGTATCTGAACGAACCAATTACGGTAGTTTACAAATTGTATTTTAGTTATAACATCGGAATCAGTAACTGGCGTGAACTAAATAAACCAAAATACAATGATTTTTGGAGTCAAAATATCGATATCAAACAATTAGTAGCGCAAGACGGAATGTTCAAAGGGGAACGCTATCGTTATGTAGTGCTTCGGAAAACAGTTTTATATCCACAGAAATCCGGGAAACTGGAGATTGAACCGCTTTCACTAGATATCGATTGTCAAGTGCCGACGAATAAAAGAAATTTTTGGGGACAAACTTTAATGACTCAAGACAGCAAACGCGTTTCTGCCGGAAGCAAAGTTATCAATGTAAGAGCATTGCCTGAAAAAGGAAAACCAGAAGATTTTACTGGTGCCGTAGGTCGTATGAATTTCAGAGTAAAACCATCCAAAACCATATTGAAAAATGGAGAATCTATGGATTTAGATGTAAGTGTTGTTGGAACCGGAAACCTAAAATTGTTTACGTTACCAAAACCAGTTTTGCCCTCTGCTTTGGAAATGTATGATCCGGTTCACGACGAAAATGTGTCAACTCCGTTAACCGGAATGACAGGTAGAATTTCGGATAAATACACAATAATTCCACAATACAAAGGCAATTACCAAATCAAGCCGCTGCGTTTTACGTACTTTGATTTAGGTTCGAATAGTTACAAAACCATTTCTTCGCAACCGATAACGATCAATGTTTTAGATGGACCAAGTGTGGCAAGTTCAGAAAAGACAAATCCGAATGATGTCGCCAAAACCAAATTCGAAGCGGCCAAATCGTTTGCTTATATCAAACAAAAAACATCCTTGCAACCAATGAAAAAAGACGACTTTCTGGGTTCAGGGTTATTTTATTCTTTAGTGTTCTTGCCATTTTTAGCGATTCCGTTTTTGATTATCGGAAGAAGGAAAAAAGAAGAAATGGACAATGATGTTGTGGGCAACAAAATCAAAAAATCAAATGCATTGGCAAAGAAATATTTGGGCGATGCCAAAAAACATTTGGGCAACAAAGAACCATTTTACATCGCGCTTGAAAAAGCGATGCACAATTTCCTGAAAGCGAAGCTAAACATGGAAACTTCGGAAATGAGCAAAGAGAAGATTACAGAACTTTTACTCTCGCGAAAAGCGAATACGGAAACGGTTTCTGAGTTTATTCAGTTAACCGAAAACTGTGAATTGGCGAGATATGCTTTTTCTTCAGAATCGGCAATCCAAAACGATTATGACAAAGCCGTTGTTATTATTTCTGAACTTGAAAAGCAATTAAAATAAAGTCTTAACCACGAAGAACACTAAGAAGACGCGAAGAACACGAAGCTATGATTACAGAAGAGGAAATATCGAAAATAGTTTTTGAATGTGCTTTAAGAGTTCACAAAGTTCTTGGCCCGGGTTTGCTTGAAAGTGCTTATGAAGAATGTCTATTTTATGAGCTTAAAAAGACAAATCTGAAAGTCGAAAAACAGAAACCACTTCCTTTGATATATGAAGAAGTCAATTTAGAAGTTGGTTACAGAATAGATATAATTATTGAAGATAAATTTATAGTTGAAGTAAAGTCTGTAGAAGCATTAAATGATGTTCATTTGGCACAATTACTTACCTATCTGAAATTATCGGACTGTAAATTGGGATTATTAATTAATTTTAATGTTAAACTTTTAAAAGATGGTGTGCGGAGAATTATCAATGGTGCGCTTTAAAATCTTTGTGCTCATAGTGCCTTCTTTGTGAACTTCGTGGTTAAATAAAAATGAAAAAGCTACTCTTACTACTTATTTTCGTTACTCAAGCTTTTTGGGCTCAAACTGCTTTTGA
>CALQCV020000111.1 GCA_943329165.2 Candidatus Nitrotoga sp. CP45
GAAAGAAGAGAAATGATTTTTAGCTAAAAAAAACGTATTAAAAGGGGCATTTTTGGCTACATGAAAATACAATTCATAAATTCGGTTTTCTTTTAAAATTATTTCGTCTAAAGACAATTCCCGAGTTTCAATACCTTCAAACTTTTTATGGGCACGTTTGTATTGGTCGCGGTATTTCTTTGTGAGTGCCTCCATATATGCAGTATTAGTTTTCCATTGATTTTGCAATTCGAAAATCATATTCGGCTGTGTATTGAACTCATACAATAAAGAGAAGGTAGATTTTTTTAGTTCAGTTGCCGATTCCTGATAAAAGTCTTTGAAAGAAACAATATGTATCTTTACGTCTTGTTTTTTGAAATAACTAGTAATCTCATCGGCACATTTACTTAGTATTTCTGCAATTGTTATAGCGTCTATTTCCTTATTAAATGTATAGCCATTTTGTCCTGTTATCATATTATTGCCGAGAAACAAAGCATGAGAAGCAAAATTTTTAAAAATAAAATTCCGAATATAAGTTTTGATGCATTGGTCTCTTTCTCCAAATGATTCTAACTTATTCAAATCAAGATATTGTGCTAAAGCAACTCCAATAAGGTAATTCTTTTCAAAAATACCAACATAAAAACACTGCATGTTTGTAGGTGCCGATTCTTCTAAAACTTTTAAATAGGGTGTTTGTAAAAAAGCATTTTCATGCGCTATTTCATCCCATTGTTTTGGAAGTTGTGCAATAGAAGAATAAATTTGATATGTTGTTGTTTCCAATAAACTAAAAAAAATCGCCTTACAAATTTAGAGCGATCAGTGTATAATAAAATGTTAATTATTGCATCATACAGATAATGCCTCCCGCAATTTTAGATAAAATTACTCAAAAACTACAAGTTTTCAATATCATTTTTTATTAAATATTAGATATATGTAAGATAATTACAAATAAAAATAATCTTTAAATGCATTTTGTCGATTTTATTTGTTTTTAAACGACATCACTTATAGTTTTACATCGTCACATACCTCAAATTATAATTGAAATGAAAACTATATTTACCTTCGTAACACTTCTTTTAGTTTCGGCTTCTAGTTTTGCTGAAATATCTTCAACAGAAAAAAATGCTTTAATCAAATTAAACAAAGCTACCAAAGGATCCCAATGGATTAACAAATGGGATTTAAAAACACCAGTTTCCCGTTGGTATGGTGTTGAAATTGAGAATGATAAAGTAGTATCTATTAAATTAGTTAACAATAACCTTAATGGAGAACTGCCAAAAGAAATAGGTGATTTAACTTCACTACAAGTTTTAAATCTTTTTAGAAATAATATAACTGGTGTTTTGCCAGAAACAATTGGTAATTTGAAAAGTTTAACGAATCTGAATATTGCGTTTAATCAAGTGTCTGGTGCTTTACCAGAATCTTTAGGCAATGATATCCAATTGAAATCAATTGAGTTACATATGAACAGATTAACAGGTCAATTGCCTGAAGGTATTGGGAACTTATCAAACTTGGAAACGCTGTCTTTATTCAATAACGAAATTGAAGGTCAAATTCCGGCTTCTTATTATCAATTGAAATCGTTAAAAGTTCTATTGTTAAACAGCAATAAGCTTTCGGGTAAATTAGAGAAAGAAGTTTCGAGTCTATCTTCACTAGAAACGTTAAGTCTATTTGAAAATAAAATGGATGGGCAAGTGCCTTTTGATTTAGAGAAATTAGTAAACTTAAAAGAAATGAATATCTCTTATAATATGTTCAACGGATTGGTTTCTAAAAACTTGTCTAAATTGGATACCTTTAATATGACAATGGTAAATGAGCAAGGTGTTGCTACAACGCTAAAAGTGGGTAACGATAAAAACTCAGCCTTTGCTGCAGATGAATAAGAAAAGAAAATACCTGTCTGCCACTGGCAGTCCTCCTTTTAATTTACTTCGTCAGTTCGCTTCGCTCGTGTGAAATGTTTTGTGTTTATAAATAAAGTTTTGTTAGGTTAAGAAGGTCTTGAGAAATCAAGACCTTCTTTTCACCTATAAACCACATACTTTATTCGGCTGCCACTAATTTTGAAGCGCTCCTATAAATATAGTCATTATAAATATGCCTTCTGGCGAAACGACTTGGGGATTCAGCATTCACCATTTTAATATACATTGGTCTTAAAACACCAAAGTACTCAAACGAACTTCCATCTAAAAAGGTAACATACAGCACGCCTTTCTCATAATAAAAATCAGCAAGGTTTGTAGTTGAAGTGATTCTGGTATATTCTGCTTTGTCTTTTTCTAAAGTTTCTGGCGCAATACTCACCAGAAAATGATACGCCGCAATAATCTCCGTACTTTTCTCTTCTGCAGCCAAACGTTCCGCATCATCCTGAATGGTATCCGGATGTATATCCTTCATACAATTTCTGTAAATAGTTTTCAACTCTTTCAAAGTAGCTGTTTTGGTTACGCCAAGTAACGCTCTGTATTCAATAATTTTTTTTGTATTCATTTTGCTGGAATATAAACCTTTAGGTTTTTAAATTTTACTTAGTACAATTCGACCTAGCGGTCTCTGGCCGTGCAAAAATAGTTCTTTACTTTAAATATATAAGCACTCATTTGAAAAATAACTTATTTTTTAATTTTTCCTTGACATATACAATATTCCGTTGTATATTTGCAGTCGAACAGCGCGGGATAGAGCAGTAGGCAGCTCGTCGGGCTCATAACCCGAAGGTCACAGGTTCGAGTCCTGTTCCCGCTACTAAGTAAACTAAAAACCGAAAACCCTAATTGAGTTTTCGGTTTTTTTATTCTCATTAAAATGGAACACAAAGCAGGCTTCGTCAATATCATCGGAAATCCCAACGTTGGAAAATCAACTTTAATGAACGCATTTGTTGGCGAAAGGTTATCCATAATCACTTCCAAAGCACAAACGACACGTCACAGAATTCTCGGAATTGTAAACGGAGATGACTTTCAGGTCATATTATCCGATACACCGGGAATTATCAAACCAGCTTACGAAATGCAAAAATCGATGATGGATTTTGTTAAGTCGGCTTTCGAAGATGCTGATGTATTGCTTTATATGGTCGAGATAGGTGAGAAGGAACTTAAAGACGAAGACTTTTTTAATAAAATCATTCACGCCAAGATTCCGGTTTTACTATTGTTAAATAAAATTGACAAATCAAATCAGGAACAATTAGAAGAGCAAATTACCTTATGGAAAGAGAAAGTTCCGAATGCAGAAATATATCCAATTTCGGCTTTGGAAAATTTTAATGTAAAAGAAGTCTTTGCTCGTATTTTAGAATTACTTCCGGTATCGCCAGCCTATTATCCAAAAGATGCTTTGACCGATAAACCAGAACGTTTCTTTGTGAATGAAACCATCCGTGAAAAAATACTCTTGAATTACGAAAAAGAAATTCCATATGCTGTAGAAATAGAAACAGAAGAATTCATTGAAGATGAAAACATCATCCGTATCCGTTCTGTGATTATGGTCGAACGCGATACGCAAAAAGGAATTATTATTGGACACAAAGGCGGGGCTTTGAAAAATGTAGGTGTGCAGGCAAGAGCAGACTTAGAAAAGTTCTTCGGAAAACAAATCCATATTGAATTGTATGTAAAGGTAAATAAGGATTGGAGAAGTAATGCATTTCAGTTACGCCGTTTTGGATACAACCAGAAGTAGATTGTTAGATAGGCTTCGCTAATAGACGCTTTCAGCTTTAGATTATTAGGTTTCTTATGAATACCCGAAACGCATAGCATCTATTTAGAAAATCTAACAATCTAAGAAGTCTAACAATCTAACAATCTATTTTTTACACTACCTTTGCACCAAATTTAAAAACGCATGAACAATATAGTAGCCATAGTAGGAAGACCAAACGTAGGGAAATCTACTTTTTTTAATCGATTAATCAAGAGAAGAGAAGCTATTGTTGACTCGGTTAGTGGTGTTACTCGTGACAGAAATTACGGAAAAAGTGAGTGGAATGGGAAAGAGTTTTCTGTAATTGACACTGGTGGTTATATCAAAGGTTCAGATGATATTTTTGAAAGTGAAATCCGTCGTCAGGTTGAATTAGCCATTGATGAAGCGGATGCAATTATTTTTGTGGTAGATGTCGAAGAAGGTATTACACCAATGGATGCTGAGGTTGCCAAATTACTTAGAAAAGTTACCAAACCAATTTTATTAGCCGTAAACAAAGTGGATAATGCGATGCGTGAAAAAGACGCAATCGAGTTTTACAATTTAGGTTTGGGTGAATATTTTACGATCGCCAGCATCAGCGGAAGCGGAACAGGAGAACTTTTAGATGAATTAGTAAAAGTGTTACCGGAATTACCGGAAGTATCCGAAGAAGAAGCTGCTTTGCCAAGATTTTGTGTGGTAGGAAGACCAAATGCAGGAAAGTCGTCTTTCATAAATGCGTTAATCGGAGAAGATAGATTTGTGGTTACCGATATTGCCGGAACAACACGTGATGCGATTGACACTAAATACAATCGTTTCGGATTTGAATTCAACTTGGTTGATACAGCCGGAATTCGTAGAAAAGCAAAAGTAAAAGAAGATTTAGAATTTTATTCTGTGATGCGTTCGGTTCGTGCCATTGAGCATTCAGATGTGATTATATTATTGATTGATGCTACCCGTGGATTTGAAGGTCAAGATCAAAGCATTTTTTGGTTGGCCGAAAAGAACAGAAAAGGGGTTGTGATTTTGGTAAACAAATGGGATTTGATTGAAAAAGATACTATGTCAACCCGTGATTATGAAAATAAAATTCGTGAAGAATTAAAACCTTTTACCGACGTGCCTATTTTGTTTGTATCAGCATTGACAAAGCAACGTTTACTAAAAGCATTGGAAACTACAGTACAAGTTTTTGAAAACAGAAAACAACGTATCCAAACCTCAAAATTCAACGACTTTATGTTGAAGCTGATAGAAAGTCATCCGCCACCAGCTTTAAAAGGTAAATATGTGAAGATTAAATATTGTATGCAGTTACCAACACCTACACCACAGTTTGTGTTTTTTGCGAACTTACCGCAATACGTTCAGGAAGCATATAAACGTTTCTTGGAAAATAAAATCCGTGAAAACTGGGATTTCTCCGGCGTTCCAATAGATATTTATATTAGAGAAAAATAATATACCAAAACAAACGAATTTAAAATATATATTAAACCCTTTTTAATTAATCATTTTCAAGGGTTTTTTGTTTATTTGTGGTTTGTTTATTTATAGTTGTTATATGTGGAAAACCCACAAAAAAGTATTTGCGACTAATGAAACAAATACAAAAAGCTGAAAAAATTGATTATAATGATATTGAAAGGGCTTTATTACTGTAATAACTTTAACCCAAACAACAAATAAAATATTCTTGCATTTTTTAATTTTAAATTAATATTCTTACATTTGTTTTTAATTTTAAATTAAATGTTATGAAAAAAATTACATTATTTTTTATTTTAGGAATTGGGATAAACTCTTATTGTCAAGCTCCTGGAGGTGGTATGACGGATATTGATGTTAACACTTACAATAGCGTAATAATTGGTACTCAAGAATGGACAAAACAGAACTTAAATGTATCTAAATACAGTGATGGCACTATTATACCACAAGTTACAGACCCGACACAATGGACAAACTTAACTACGGGTGCTTGGTGCTATTATAACAACACAACTGCCAACGGAACAACCTATGGCAAATTATACAATTGGTATGCAGTAGCTGGAATACACGATAACGACCCAAGTACTCCAAATAAAATTTTAGCACCAACGGGCTGGCATATTCCGAGTGATGATGTAGAGTGGAGTACATTAATTAATTATTTAGACCCTATAGCAAATGGGGGTTATACTACCCCTAATATTGCCGGAGCAAAAATGAAGGAAACGGGAACCGCACATTGGCCGAGCCCTAACACAGAGGCTACCAACAGTAGTGGCTTCACTGCTCTTCCAGGTGGGTGCCGCTTCAACAATGGATCATTTAACTACTTTGGCTACGATGGTCTCTGGTGGAGTTCTACAGAGTTCGATCCTGCTAAAGCCAGGAACCGCATCTTGGATTTCAGCAATAGTTACGCAGGAAGATATTACTACAACAAGTATAACGGTTTGTCAGTTCGTTGCATTAAAGATAGTCCCTTAAACAATCAATCATTTAACAATAGTACATTAAGAATATATCCAAACCCAGCCAAAGAACAAATTACAATTGATTTAGGTAACACAACAAACGTAAATGGTTGGAGTTATAAAATAACAAATACATTAGGACAAGAAGTTATTAAAGGTAAAATAGCATCACAACAAACTACTATAAACCTTAACGAAATTGAAAGTAAAGGAATGTATTTTGTTAAAATTTATGATGCAGCAAACAACGTAGTAGAAACAAAAAAGTTGATTGTTAAGTAATGAGTAGTCAATTGACAAAGAGAGCAACTTATTAGGTTGCTCTTTTTTTGTTCAATTAGTTTCCCACAGGCAAGTGATTAATATGCTAAAAAACAAACCTTTTGCAAATATTTGTACCTTATTTGTACCTAAAATATATAAGTAATTGATAACCATATATAAATATTTATATTAGAGAGAAGTAATAAATTATCAAAAAAA